>CAUJKG010000347.1 GCA_963205465.1 Pseudomonadota bacterium
CCGGCATCACGGCCGCACTCCTGCTCGGCTCGTTTGCCGAACGCACGAAGTTCGCGGCGGTCGCGCTCTTCATTCCGCTGTGGCTGACCTTCGTCTATTTCCCGATGGCCCACATGGTCTGGTACTGGGCGGGCCCGGACGCGGTCGATGCCGCTGCCAAGGCGCTTGCTGCTGCGACCGATGCGGCGGCGAAGACCAAGCTGCAGGCGGCGCTCGACGAGGTGATGGCCGACGGCGGCTTTATCTTCAAGCTCGGCGCGCTCGACTTCGCCGGCGGCACCGTGGTGCACATCAACTCCGGCCTTACCGGACTGATCGGCGCAATCATCGTCGGCAAGCGTCTCGGCTACGGCAAGGAACTGATGGCGCCGCACTCGCTGGTGATGACGTATATCGGCGCGGCGCTGCTCTGGTTCGGCTGGTTCGGCTTCAATGCCGGCTCGAACCTGGAAGCGACCGGCTCGGCCGTCGTCGCTTTCGTCAACACTTTGATGTGCCCGGCCGCTGCAGCGCTCTCCTGGCTGTTCGCGGAATGGCTGACCAAGGGCAAGCCGAGCCTGCTCGGCGCGGTCTCCGGTCTCGTCGCGGGCCTTGTCGCCGTCACGCCGGCTGCCGGCTTCTCCGGCATCGGCGGCGCAATCGTCCTCGGACTCATCGCGGGCGTGGTCTGCTACTTCTTCTGCACGACCGTGAAGAACGCGCTCGGCTATGACGACACGCTCGACGTGTTCGGCATTCACTGCGTGGGCGGCATCGTCGGCGCGATCGGCACCGGCATCCTGGTTTCGCCGGCACTCGGCGGCACCGGCGTATTCGATTACGTGACCGGCAAGGTCGGGGAATACGACATGGCCACCCAGGTCCTGGCGCAGATCAAGGGTGTTCTCGTCACCTTCGTCTGGGTCGGCGTCCTCTCGACCATCCTCTTCCTCATCGTGAAGATGATCGTCGGACTTCGCCCGACGCCGGATCAGGAGCGCGAGGGTCTCGACATCACCGATCACGGTGAGCGCGCCTACAACTAAATTGGTTGGCCGGAGCGAGTTTCCGGCCCTCCTTACAAAAGTAAGGCAACCCCGGCCCGCGTGGCCGGGGTTTTCTTTTGTCGCACCCAATGCACAAGCCCGATGGTTAAACGCCCCTTAACCCGCGATTTCTAAAGTTCGGCCAGCAATTTAAGGGCGATCGAGGCGGGCATGGCACCAAGCGCTGAGGCCGGACAGAAGCATGCGAGCATGCGCTCGCCATTCGTGCGTCTTGCCGAGCTCCTGGCCGGTCTCGAGCCGAAAAAGCCGCTCATCAATCTTTCCGTCGGCGAACCGCGTCACGCCATGCCGGCTTTCGTCGCGCCGGTGATCGCGACCCATATCGCGGGCTTCGCCAAATATCCGATGCTGCGCGGCACCGATCGCTTTCGCACGGCCGCCGCGAACTGGCTCGGGCGGCGCTACAAACTTCCGCGGCCGCTTAATCCCGCGACCGAAGTTCTGGTGCTGAACGGCAGCCGCGAAGGCTTGTTCTTCGCGGCCCTTGCCGCAAAGCGATTGCTCGGCGACCGCAGCAGCAAGCCCGCGATCATCGTACCGAACCCGTTCTATCCCGCTTATGGCGCCGGCGCGGACGCGACGGGTTGCGAACTGGTGGCGCTGCCCGCCGCGCGAGAAACCAACTTTATTCCCGATTACAACGCCGTCCCGGACGAACTCTTCGCGCGCACCGTCGCAATCTATTTGTGTTCGCCCGCGAACCCGCAAGGATCGGTATTGCCGCGCGCGACGCTCGAAACCGTCATCGCGCGGGCGCGCAAACACGGGACTTTCGTCTTCGCGGACGAGTGCTATTCCGAAATATGGCTCGGCGATAACGTTCCGACCGGAGCGCTCGAAGCCTCGGGCGCGAACTACGACAACGTAGTTGTCTTCAATTCGCTCTCGAAGCGCTCAAACCTGCCCGGCCTGCGCTGTGGTTTTGCTGCAGGCGACGAAAAGTTCATCACCGCCTATGCCGAACTTCGCAACGTCGCAGCACCGCAGGTGCCCGAACCCCTGCAGGAAGTCGCCGTCGCCGCTTATTCCGACGAATATCACGTCGAGGATACGCGCAAGCTCTATCGCGAGAAGTTCGACCTCGCCGATCGGTTGCTTGCCGGCCGCTACAAATATCACCGTCCTGACGGCGGCTTCTTTCTTTGGCTCGACGTCACCGAAATCGGCGACGACGAAACCGCCGCCAAGACGCTGTTTCAGGATGCGGGTCTGCGTGTCGTTCCCGGCAGCTATCTCGCGCGAACGACAAGCGACGGCAACAATCCCGGCGCGGGCTATATCCGCGTCGCTCTCGTCGACAACCTAGACCTCACGCAAGAGGCGCTCACGCGTCTCGCGAACTTCCGGAAATATCGGATCAGATAAATGCGTCAGTCCTCCGCCCGCAACGCCAGCATCTTTCCTGAAGAGCTCGTGAGTGCGTTTCATCGCAGGGTTACCGAGTTGCGCGGTCTTGCCTTGATCGTTGCCGCAGCGTTCAGCCTCGTGGCACTCGGCACCTGGTCGGCGCAGGATCCGAGTTTCAGCTACGCCACCGACGGCACCGTGAGAAATCTGCTCGGCCGGCCCGGCGCTGCCTTTGCCGATTTCATGATGCAGGTTTTCGGCATGGCGGCACTCGCGGTGGCTTTGCCGCTTGCGATCTGGGGCTGGCTCGTCATGACCCATCGCGCGCCGAAACGCTGGAAAATCAGAATGCTGTTCTGGTTCGGCGGCATCATCCTGGCCTGCGGGTTTGCCGCCTGCTTCCGCTCGCCCACCGGCTGGCCGCTGCCGACGGGACTCGGCGGCGCCATCGGCGATTCGATGATCTTCATTCCCTCGCTTCTGCTCGGCTCCACCGCCAATGCGAGCCGCATTCTGATGGGCTTGCTGTTCGGCATGCCGGCGGCCTTCATGCTTGGCGTCGCGCTCGGCGCGGGCTTTCCTGAAGTGCCGATCGAGAAGGCGATCGCGGCCGCCGATGAAGAAGAAGACGGCGTACGCGCAAGTCTCCTTTCGCGCGTCTCCGCGGCCTTCGGCAGCGTGTTTCATCTCTTCTATGTCGTGCGCGCGCGGCTCGCGGGCCGCCGCCAGGCGAAAGAAAAGCGCTCCTGGCGCGAGCGTATCGCTGCATTCCTCGCCCGAGAACCCGAAGTTCCGGCCGTGAAGACGCCGCGCCGCGAACCGACGCTCGTCCCCGGCAAAGGCCCGAACGCAGGCTACACGGAGCGGGAGGAAGAGGAAGGCGAGTACGAAGACGAAGAGGAATACGAAGAGGAAGAAGACGAAGAGCCTGCGGCGCCGCGGCAGAAGACATCACCGGCTGCGGCCGCTTCGCGAAAGAAACCGCGCCGCAAGGGCGGCACCTATCATCTGCCGCCATTCGATTTGCTCGCGGCGATGACCGGCTCACGCGCGCCTGCCTTGTCGGCGAAGGCGCTCGAAGAAAATTCGCGCCAGCTCGAAAGCGTGCTCGAAGACTTCGGCGTGAAAGGGCAGGTGGTCAATGCGAGTCCCGGCCCGGTAGTGACGCTCTACGAACTCGAACCCGCACCCGGCATCAAGTCCTCGCGCGTGATCGGCCTGGCAGACGACATCGCGCGTTCGATGAGCGCGGTCTCCGCGCGTGTCGCGGTCATTCCCGGCAAGAACGCCATCGGCATCGAATTGCCGAATGCCAAGCGCGAAAAGGTCGTGTTGCGCGAGCAGCTGGAATCGAAGGATTTCCACGACACGCCGTCGAAGCTGCCGCTTTGCCTCGGCAAGACCATCGGCGGCGAGCCGGTAATCGCCGATCTCGCCCGCATGCCGCATTTGCTGATCGCGGGCACCACTGGCTCGGGCAAGTCGGTCGCGATCAATACGATGATCCTGTCGCTCCTGTACCGGCTGTCGCCTGAACAGTGCCGCCTGATCCTGATCGATCCGAAGATGCTCGAACTTTCCGTCTATGACGGCATTCCGCATCTGTTGTCGCCGGTCGTCACCGATCCGCGCAAAGCCGTCATCGCGCTCAAATGGGCCGTGCGCGAGATGGAAGAGCGCTACAAGAAGATGTCGAAGCTCGGCGTGCGTAACATCGAGAACTTCAACCAGGCCGTCGTCGATGCCGCGGCGAAAGGCAAGTCGATCAAGCGCACGGTACAGACCGGATTCGATCGCGAAACGGGCGAGGCGATCTACGAATCCGAGGAGATGGATCTCGCACCGTTGCCCTTCATCGTGGTCGTGGTCGACGAAATGGCCGACCTCATGATGGTGGCGGGCAAGGACATCGAAGGCGCGATCCAGCGTCTCGCGCAGATGGCGCGCGCGGCCGGCATTCATCTCTTGATGGCAACCCAGCGTCCGTCGGTCGACGTCATTACCGGCACCATCAAGGCGAACTTCCCGACGCGCATTTCCTTCCAGGTTTCGTCGAAGATCGACTCGCGCACAATTCTGAACGAGCAGGGCGCGGAGCAACTCCTCGGCCAGGGCGACATGCTCTACATGGCCGGCGGCTCGCGGATTTCGCGCGTGCACGGCCCCTTCGTCTCCGACTCCGAGGTCGAGAAGATCGTGCGCCACCTCAAAGAGCAGGGCGTACCGGAATATCTCGAGGAGATCACCGCCGAGCCGGAGGAAAGCGAGGACGGCACGGTCTTCGACAAGAGCGCGATGGGCGAGGAGGGCGGCGACCTCTACGAGCGCGCGGTCGCCATCGTGCTGCGCGACAAGAAGGCTTCCACCTCCTACGTCCAGCGCCGTCTCCAGATCGGCTACAACCGCGCCGCCTCGCTGATCGAGCGCATGGAAATGGAAGGCGTCATTTCCGCGCCAAATCACGCTGGAAAACGCGAGATTCTGGCCGGAGGTGGCGCAGATTGACGCGGGGGGCGAAGCCCCCAAATCGCCATAGCCGGCGGCTAGGGAATTTCACCGCACGCAAGACCACGGGCGACAGACATCACCCTTACATTCTTCCGGCGCCCGCGCTTATGGTTCGGGGCCGGGATTTTCCGATGATTCGGCAATTCCAAGGACATAAATTCAAGGACAACAGATGGTTCGGCTGAAGAAGCTTTCTGCAATCCTGATTTTAAGCGCCTTGCCGCTGGCCATGGGCGCGGCGGCGCAGGCTCCGAAACAGGCGCCGAGCAAGCAGGGGCCGACGGTCGCCGTCACCAAAGCCGGGGCCGAGCTCGACGCAAAGCAGGTCGCCTCGCTCGAGCGCGTGACCAAATTCTTCAATTCCACCGCAACGCTGGTCGGCAAATTTCATCAGGTCGGCCCCGACGGCTCGAAAACCGAAGGCATGTTTTACATGCAGCGGCCGGGACGCGTGCGCTTTCAATATGAAGACCCGAGCCCCATCGAACTGATTTCCGATGGTTCCTCGGTCGCCGTGCGCAACCGCACGCTCGCGACGCAGGACATCTACCCCCTGTCGCAGACGCCGCTGCGTTTCCTGCTCGCCGAGAAGATCGATCTTCTGCGGGACAGCAACGTCACCGCGGTCTTTCAGGACGACATGTACATCACGGTCGTGATCGACGAGAAGTCCAGCATCGCCGGTACGCACCGCCTGCGCATGCTGTTCGGCGCGAAAGACAATCAGCTCAAACAATGGACCATCACCGATCCGCAAGGCTTCGACACTACGGTGTCGGTGTATGATCTCGATTCCAAGACGCGTCCCGACCCGGGTCTGTTCCGGATCGATTTCACGCGGTATCAGCAATAGCGCGTGTTCCCGCGCAAAAAATTAGAATGACCTTCTCTGTCGCCACCTGGAACATCAACTCCGTCCGGCTTCGTTTTCCGCAGGTGAAGCGCTTCCTCACGCGCTTTTCACCGGACGTGTTGTGCCTGCAGGAAACCAAGTGTCCCGACGACAAGTTTCCGCTCGGCGACTTCGCGAAGCTCGGCTATGAGCACATCGCGCTGCACGGACAGAAGGGTTATCACGGCGTCGCGGTGATTTCGCGCCACCCGTTCGAGGATCAGACGCGGGATTTCTTCTGCGGCAAAACTGACGCACGCCATGTTTCGGCGACCTTCGAGCGCGGCGCGAAACTCGACAAGCCTGTGACCATTCATAATTTTTATGTGCCCGCAGGCGGTGACATTCCTGATCCGCTGCTCAATCCGAAGTTCGAGCACAAGCTGCAATTTCTCGACGAACTTGCGAGCTGCTCCGTGACCAAGGCGGCGAGCGGAGGAACGCGCTCGATTCTCGTCGGCGACCTCAACGTCGCACCGCGCGAAAACGATGTCTGGAGCCACAAGCAGATGTTGAAGGTGATCAGTCACACGCCGGTCGAAGTCGAAAAATTCGAGCACGCGCGCGCATCCGGAAAATGGATCGACGTAATGCGCGGCTTCGTGCCGGACGACGAGAAACTCTATACGTGGTGGAGTTATCGCGCCGCCGACAACTGGAAGGCAGCCGATCGCGGGCGCCGGCTCGACCATATCTGGGCGAGCCCGTCACTCGAAGGCACACCTCAAAGCATGAAAGTGTTCAAGCCTTCCCGCGGCTGGCAGCAGCCTTCCGATCATGTGCCGGTGAT
>CAUJKG010000348.1 GCA_963205465.1 Pseudomonadota bacterium
GGCCGAACGAGTCCACGCCATGACCACGACCGTCGCCATCATTCTGGCAGCCGCAGTCGCGACCTACTTCACGAGAGTCGGCGGCTACTTCCTCATCTCGCGCTTCGATCTGCATCCGCGCGCCGCGGCCGCGTTGAACGCGGTACCCGCCGCGGTGCTGACGACGCTGGTCGCACCTTCTTTCCTCAACGCGAGCCTGGCAGAATGGGCTGCGCTGACGACGAGCGCACTGGTTTCGCTTCGCGCAGGCTTGCTGAGTACCTTCCTCGCGGGGGCGGCGGTTCTGCTTCTGCTTCGCAACTTCGGCGGCGGCTAGGTCATGAAGGACACGACATCCCGCTTCGCCGGGCTCGCACTCCTCGCCATAACCACGATCGGCTGGGGCCTGAACTGGCCGGCGATCAAATTCATCCTCAGCGACTGGCCGCCGTTATTTTCACGAGGGGTCGCCGGCATCGTCGGTGCGACGGTCCTGATCGCGATCGCCCTTTCGCGTGGCGAAAGCCTGCGCGTCCCGCGAAGCGCATTTTTGCCGCTGGCAGCGGCTGCCTTTACCAACGTGTTTTCGTGGATGGGGTTCACGACAGTCGCAATGAAATATCTAAGCGTCGCCGAAAGCGCGCTGCTCGTTTACACCATGCCGATCTGGGTCACAGTCCTGAGCTGGCCGCTGCTCGGCATTCGCATGACGTGGCGCACGACGTTCGCACTGCTCCTGGGATGTGCAGGCATTCTGACCCTGTTCGGAGGACGCCATCTCGATTTCACGACGACCAAGATCGCCGGCATTACGCTCTCCCTGCTCGCGGCATTCTTCTTCGCGCTCGGCAGCATTCTCAATCGCCGCGCCCTGCCCCTGCAGCCTTATGCCCTCGTAGGATGGCAGGTGGGACTTGCTTGCGTGCCCATGGTCGTCATCGGACTGCTGTTCGAGCATCCCGTCCTGCCCGCGATCACGCCGGCGGGCTGGAGCGCGCTCCTCTATATGGCGCTCATTCCCATGGCGCTCTGCTACGTCACCTGGTTTGCAACGCTGCGCCGGATGCCTGCATCGACCGCGGCGATCGGCACACTCATGGTACCCGTGATCGGCGTGATTTCCGCCGCCGCGATGCTCGATGAACCGCTGGGAATTCGTGAAACTGCGGCCGTGGTGCTGACGATTGCAGGTGTATGGCTTGCGCTGTCCAAGCCGGAAGCAAAAGACGTCAAAGCAGCGATGTAATCACCGCGCCATAATGCGTGCCTGCGCCTGCGACCACGAAGCCGTGCCAGATCGCGTTCTGGTAAGGCAGACGCTCCCACAGATGGAATACGACGCCGACGGTATAAAGCGCGCCGCCCGCACCGAGCAGGATCAACGCGGCCACGCCGAGCGAGGTAAAGATCGGCTCCAGTGCGATGATGCCGACCCAGCCGAGCGCGATGTAAAGACCGGTGGTCACGCCCACAAGGCGTTTCGGCCACAGGAGCTTGATCGCGATGCCGACCAGCGCGACCGACCAGACCAGCGCGGTCAGCCATAGCGCCCAGCCGCCCTTGAGCATCAGGATGGTGAAGGCCGTATAGGTGCCGGCGATCATCAGGAAAATTCCGGAATGATCGAGACGCTGGAAGTATTCGCGATAGCGGTGCCTGCGCGCGATATTGTAGAGCGCGGAACAGGAGAACATCAGCACCATGCCGACGGCATAAATGCTGACGGCGACGATCTCGACATAGCCGTGCTTCAGTACGGCGATCGCGATCAGGATGATCGAACCGACCATGCCCGCGACAACGCCGATCGCATGAATGACCCCGTCGGCCACAAGCTCGCCGCGGCTGGGCATGCGAATGCCCAGTGCGGAAGCTGCGGCGGCGACGGTATCGTTCATGCGCAGAAGAGTAGCTCCGTATTGTTAAGGCTTGTTGACTGCGTGTTACGCCGTGTAGCGGCGGCGCAGCGCCTCATAAGCGGCGACGGCCATCGCGGTTTTCAGCGCGGTCGCGAGCCAGAACGGCGTCAGGCCGCTTGCGATCGCCGCGTTGAAACCGATCAGGTGCGAGAGCCATGCCACGCCCAGCCCCAGCATGATCGCGTGACCCGCAAGCATCCAGAGCGTGTTCGACATGAGCGACTTCATCCAGCCCTTGTCGGATGCAAAGCCGACCACGACCGCAGCGACGAGGAAGCCGAACAGATAGCCGCCGGTCGGACCGTACATATAAGCGACGCCGATGCCGCGCTCCGGCGTTCCGGCGAAGACCGCGAAATTCAATCCGCCCTCGAAGAGATAAAGCGCGACCGCCGCCGCACCCGCACGCGCGCCGAGCACTGCGCCGAGCATCAACACGACGAAGGTCTGCATCGTCATCGGCACCGGCCAGAACGGAATCTGGATCTTGGCCGAGACAATAAGCAGGAGGTTTCCGATCAGGATGCCGGCAACGCGTTGCGCCGGGGAAAGATCGAACAAACCGCCTTTGATGACCGAGGCATTCGCGCTCATAGCTTTTCCTTTGGCTATTTCTTCGTTTTCAGGGTCGCGGGTAGAGAGCCAACACCGGTTCGCGGGAACCGGCAATTGGCAATTCGACGCGGATTTAGGGATTTAAACGAGCCAGCACGTCCTCGGCAAGCGAGAGCGACGAGGTCAATCCGGGCGATTCAATACCGAAAAGATGCACCTGCCCCGGCAATCCGTGCTCGGCTGGTCCTTCGATGATGAAATCGGCGGCAGTCTGCCCCGGACCGGTCACCTTGGGGCGGATCCCTGCATAATCCGGCACCAGCGAGTCGTCCGGCAGATGCGGCCAGTAGCGGCGGATGCTGCCGTAGAAGGAACCGGCGCGCGCGGCATTGACCGTATAATCCTCCGCCTCGATCCACTCCACGTCCGGGCCGAAGCGCATACGGCCGGCAAGATCGAGCGTTACATGCGTGCCGAGGCCACCGTCGCCGCGCGGCGCGGGGTAGATCAGTTGCGAGAACACCGGCCGGCCCGCGTAGCTGAAATAATTTCCCCGCGCGAGATGGAGCGGCGGCACGCGTTCCGCCGGATAGCCTTCGGTATCCTTGGCCAGCGTCTGCGCGCCAAGCGATGCGGCGTTGATGACGGCATCGACTTCCAGTTCGCCGGTGCTCCCGCCGGAATGATGCACGGTCCAGCCCGAGCGCCCGCGCGCGATGCGATCGATCTTCGTCTCGAAAGCGATCGCGCCGCCCGCATCTTCGAGATCGCCCTGCAGCGCGATCATCAGTTGATGCGTGTCGACGATCCCGGTCTCCGGCGAATGCAGTGCTGCCACGCAATGCAGCTCCGGCTCGCGCCGTCGCGCTTCCCCCGCATCGATCATGGTGAAATTCTCGATGCCGTTCGCGATCCCCTGTTGCAAGAGCGCTTCCATCTTCGCGACCTCTGCATCTTCGGTCGCGACGATCAGCTTGCCGCATTTTTTATGCGGCACGCCATGCGAGGCACAGAATTCGTAGAGCATCCGCCGTCCGCGCGGGCAGTGATGCGCGCGTAGCGATCCGGTGGGATAATACATACCGGCGTGAATGACTTCGCTGTTGCGCGACGACACGCCGTTGCCGACACCGCCGGTGCGCTCAGCGACGATGACTTCGTGACCTTGCTGCGCGGCCGCGCGTGCCACCGCCAGTCCGACTACGCCTGCACCGACGACAAGAATTTGCATGGCTTCAATGTGCCTTCAAAAGATCGGCCGGCGCCGCGTCGGAGATTCTCATCTCGACGGTTTCGCGGCCTTGCCAGCGATTGACGGACAAGGTGCCCGCAACATGCATGGTCTGCCCGCGGCTCCCGAGCAGCGCCTGTCCGAGCGGACGATCCAGGCAGCGAAATGCGACGGCCGAAAGCATGGCCCCGTCATTCGCGCGCAGGCGCACGCGCACATGGTTCTGACCGACCGGATCGGCGAAAGCGATGGTATGCGCAGGCAGCGCGAATACCGGCTCCGGATTGCCGGAGCCGAACGGCCCCGCCCGCTCGATCATCGAAAAGAGTTCGCCGTTCGCGCCGCGCGCGGTGATCGCCGCATCGATTTCAAGACAATCTTCATGCCGCGCCTTTTCCACCGCGTCGCGCAACTTCTCTTCGAGATAGGCGCGAAGATCGCCGAGCCTGTCGCGCGTGACGGTGAGGCCCGCGGCCATGGCGTGACCGCCGCCCTTGACGAGCAGACCTTCCTCCACCGCGCCGCGCACCGCGCGGCCGAGATCAACGCCGGAAATAGAGCGCCCCGAGCCGGTACCCTGCTCGCCGAGCATGGCGATGGCAAAAGCAGGCCGCGAGAAACGCTCCTTCAGTCTGGCTGCGACAAGACCGACCACGCCCGGATGCCAGCCTTCGCCGCTCGCGATCACGACCGCGCCCTGCTCGTCGTGGCCGAGTGAAGCATAGGCTTCGGCTTCTGCCTGTTCGAGCGTGCGCTTCTCGACTTCCTGCCGCTCGATGTTCAACTGGTTCAGCCGCTGCGCGATGGCATTGGCCTCGGCGGGATCGTTGGTGGTCAAGAGCTTGGTGCCGAGGGTCGCGTCGCCGATGCGACCGCCGGCATTGATGCGGGGCCCGAGCAGAAAGCCGAGGTGCCACGCCTCCGGCGGTCCCTCGAGACGCGCGGCATCCATCAGCGCGCGAAGCCCATGGTTTTCGCGGTTGCGGAGCGAGATCAGTCCCTTGGTCACGAAAGCGCGGTTCAGTCCCTTCAGCGGCACCACGTCCGCGACCGTGCCGAGCGCGACGAGATCGAGCAGTTGCAACAGGTCGGGCTCTACCCTTGTCCCGTTCCAGTGCCCGCGCCCACGCAACTCCCGCACCAGCGCGACGCAGGTCATGAACGTGAGCCCGGCGGCGCAGAGATGACCGAGGCCGGAAAGATCGTCCTCCCGGTTCGGGTTCACGATGGCCGACGCCACGGGGAGCCGCTCGCCGGCCTGGTGATGATCGACCACGACGACATCGAGCCCGAGCTTGCTCGCTTCACCAAGCGCATCCGCGCTCGTGGTGCCGCAGTCGAGCGTGATGAGAAGACCCGCGCCGCGCGCCTCGATGTTGCGGATCGCTTCGACATTGGGGCCGTAGCCTTCGAACATGCGATCCGGAATATGGAAGAACGGGTCCGCGCCCGCCGCGCGCAGCACGCGCACCATCAGCGCGGTCGAGGTCGCGCCATCCACGTCATAGTCGCCGATGATTGCGATGCTCTCCGAATGCTGGACCGCGTCGGCAATGCGGGAGGCCGCCTGCTCCATGTCGGTCAGCACGTTCGGATCTGGCATCATCCGGCGGATGGTGGGATCGAGGAAATTATCGACTTCTTCGAGCGCGACGCTGCGGCCCGCCAGCACGCGCGAAAGCAGTTCGGGAAGCCCGAAGCGCTGCCCGATCGCAGACGCCGTCTGCACGCCGCGCAAATCCAGCCGGTCGCGCCAGATGCGGCCGCAGGCGGACTTTTGCACGCCGAGAAATGCGCGGGATTCGGTCATGCTGTGCATTGTAATGGATATGTAGGAATGCAACGCACGAAATTCAGTGTCGTCCCCGCGAAAGCGGGGACCCATAACCCTGCATTGCTGAGTTACCGAGGCGGGTGGTTATAGGTCAGAAAACCTTCCGGTACTGAATAAACCCCGGGCGGTCGGCGATGTTGTCGTACAAGAGCCGCGCGGTGGCGTTGCCTTCCTGCGTCAGCCAATGCACGCGGCTTGCGCCATGCGCCTTTGCCCGCTCGTAGACTGCTTCGATCAGCGCCCGGCCCAAGCCCAGCCCGCGCGTCTCCTTCGCGACGAACAGATCCTGCAGATAGCAGTAATCGCCGGTGGTCCAGAACGAGCGGTGAAAGAGATACTGCACGATGCCGAGCAGCTTGCCGTCCACATAAGCGCCGAGCGCGAACATCGGCTCGGCGGCGTCATGGATACGCCGCCACGTCTCGTCCATGGCGTCATCGGCCTGCGACGACTGATAGAATTCCAGATAGCCCCGCCAGAGCGGCTCCCATGCAGCGCGCTCGTCCGCGCCGATCTCGCGAATGAGAACGACGGGCTTGGTCATCTAGAGGTGGAACTTCTCGAGCTGCCGGTGCTCGGCTTCGATCCAGCGCGTGGTGCCGGTCGCCGAACGCATCACGACCGTATGCGTGAAGATACGGTTGCCCTTGAATTCGACGCCGCGCAGCATCGAGCCGGTGGTGACGCCAGTCGCCGCGATCAGGCAGTCGCCGCGCACCATCTCGCTCATGTCGTACTTCTTGTTCGGATCCTTCACGCCCATCTTGGCCGCGCGGGTACGCTTCTCTTCGGTATCGAGAATGAGACGGCCCTGCATCTGTCCGCCGATGCAGCGAAGCGCGGCGGCAGCCAGCACGCCTTCCGGCGCGCCGCCGATGCCGAGATAGATGTCAATGCCGGTTTCGTCCGGGTCGGTCGTATGAATGACACCGGCAACGTCGCCATCGGTGATGAG
>CAUJKG010000349.1 GCA_963205465.1 Pseudomonadota bacterium
CTAGAGCGCTTTATCGAGTTGCATAAGCATTACTAAATAGCATTCGATGATCTCTGTGCCCACTAATCATCGCTGCATCAGGAGCTATCAGACCTTTCTCAAAGAACCGGCTAATTGCTTCATGTCTAAGGCTGTGGAAGCGAAGATCTATTATTTTTGCTCTTCTTAACAATCTCCTTAAAGCAAGTTTCAGAGAGTTGGCGGTGATAGGAAAGATAAAATCTCGGTCATTCCTTAGTAAGGGGCGCAATAGTGCAATTGTTCCTTTAGTCGCTGGTATTTCTCACCCATAGGTCGGAATCGCAGAAGCAATTGCAGGAAATGGAGAGAGCAAAATGATAGTTGCTTATATATGGATACTTGTCCTCGTCAGAGTACCGGGGATCGAAATACCGCAGAGCACAGATCGTCCATGGGAGTTAACTGAAAGTTGTGTTGTTTTCGAGCGAGAAGAGGACTGCGAAAAAATACGTTACAAATACTATCGAGACAGACCGGAAACGGCTCTATCAAATCCACGAAAGAAGTATGCCTGCAAAAAGATAATCTTCGGCGTTCCAAAATATACCCCACGCAAGTAGTCGAAAACTAACCTTCGATCTGGTTCACGATTTCTAATCGGTTATTTAGTTTAGAGGTTTTCAGTGCCTGTTGACTGCGACGAAGCGAACACGGGGAGTTGATACAATTGCAGAGCAGAGCACACACTACTCCGAAATTAGGTGGCAAAACGCTACTAAGCCGCTTTCAAATTATTGATTTTAAAACACGCTTCGTCCCAGAAAGTTCTGATGCCTCGTTGCAGTTAAATCGCTAGAACGACAATCTATTTTGCTTCTTCGAGTACGGTGCCGACATAAGCCCGGAAGCCATGCTTCTTTAGAAATTCGCGGCCGCAATAGTCGCAGCAGAAGTGTACCGGGGAAACTTTTTCCTTGGTGCCGAATACCCAATCAAGAATGATCTTCGCGAGAGTCCGCTTGGGGGTAACGAAGCTGTCCCCGAAGTAGCTGCGTATGGCTTCGCGAAAGCAGTTATCCGCCTTGAGCATCGCGGCAACCTGATCGATCTGGCGGTGGCGCTGGGCACGCATCTGCACCTTATCGCGTTCGTCGAGGCTTGCGTTTTGGACGGTCTTATCCGCCATGAACTTAAGACGGCCAATGTCGCTACTCTTGTCTTCGTCATGGAAGATGACCGACACGGACGATTTGCGATCCCGTCCGGCACGGCCGAATTCCTGCAACAAGTCCTCGACCGATGCCGATTGTTGCCAATGGATGACGAGCCGGACGTTAGGGATGTCCATGCCCATACCGAACGCATTAGTGCAGATAATGTGATCCACTACGGGCAAGCTCTCGCCCTGGAATCGCTTTTGCAATTCCTGCCGCTTAAATGGCGTACCGAATCGGGAGTGGTAAAACGGGATGTCTAGACCCAGCCCAGCGAGCTTGCCTTTAAGTTCCTCGCCAGCCTTTGTCGATGGAACGAAGATCATCACCTTCTGTCCTTGTACCTGAGGAATGCGAAGCAACGCTGCGATCTCCTCAGGTCGTCTCTCGACAGGACAGCGTCGGCGCAAGAGCACGATATTCGGTCGATCTACGTCTCGCACAAAGACGGTAGCATCCGGAATGCCGAGCGACGCAAGGATGCGACCTTGCATCTCTCTGCCAGCGGTAGCGGTGAAGGCCAAGATTGGAGGGGAGACAAGGTCTGCCCGCACCTGAGCGAGCTTCCCATACTCGGGGCGGAAGTCGTTGCCCCACTGATCGACGCAATGTGCCTCGTCGACCACGAGGAAGGACGGTGAGGATTGGGAGAGGCCGTCGCGCTCTTCCTTGCTACGGACGAAGAACCGTTCCGGTGCCACGTAAAGGAGCTTGAACGCCGCCTGCGCTAGCATGGAGTAGCGGGTTTCCTTCTCCTCCTTGGAGAGATCGCTGTTAATGAAGGTGGCCGGAATCTTCTTCCGTAAAAGAGCCGAAACTTGATCGATCATAAGGGTCTTCAAGGGCGAAACCACCACGGACACACTGTCGCGCAGTAGTGCAGGAAGCTGGAAGCAAAGCGTTTTGCCGGAGCCTGTGGGGCTTACGACGAGGATGGATTTTCCTGACAGCGCCGCGAGAACGATCGGCAGTTGGCCTTGGCGGAAGCGATCTACGCCGAACAGTCGCAGTGCCGGACCGAAAGTCTCGGTATGCTCGACGACGATACCTTCATGATCGAGCCACCTTGCAAGGCGAACCGCCCACCTTTCCAGGACACGCCGTGCCAGACCTCCTTGGAGCGTAGGATGGTGAGCAGCATGGCAGCCGTCGCAGAGAGTAACGAGGTTGGAAAGCTTGTCAGTGCCGCCCATTGAACGCGGCAGAAGGTGGTGAATGTCCGCTTCAGCGGAGCGTAATTCCACATCGCAGGATACGCACCGGAAATTATCCCGCTGTAAGACCTTCTGCCGTACGGCCTGCCACTGCAACACCTCGTTCAGCGTCCATCCCTCACGGCTTCCACCAATGCAAAGAAGTGCATCTTCTCAGAAGATACAAGGTATTGTTCGTTCAGAATGAAAGATTCCTTCATTGGAAACATCAGAATGTTGCGCCGGTCCTGAATTCTGACACCTTTTCAGTAGCCGAATGGAAGAGCGGCATTATTGAGCCTATTAAGCCGGGAGGTGACCTATTTCCTTATGATATCGAGATTATTGACGGGAAAGAGAGCGTGGCGCGATCGCCGTGACACTAGTTCTAAGTCTTGAAGATTGCTCGTCAAACTGTGATCTTCAAAGTTAAATTAATTGATTGGCTGATAGCAATTTTCTCTGAATTTCCTCTCGGGCGGCATGTGAATAGCGCGCCAACGTGCGTAGATTTTGGTGACCACTGATCAGACATACTTCGGGAGCCGTGAGGCCCAGTTCGAAATATCGGCTGATTGCCTCGTGTCTCAGATCATGGAAATGAAAATCTATTATTCCAGTTCGTCGCTTTAGACGCTCCCACGACAATCTGAAAGCATTTGCTGAAATTGGAAATACGCGCCCCTCTGAGCAGTGCAATTTTTCAAGTACCGCTAGAGCGCTTTCGCTGAGGGGAATTGTGCGTCCTAAGCCAGTTTTTGATGTTGGAATAACAAGCTCTGATCTTTCTCTGTCAAAGTGTTTGGCTTCGATGTTTAGGATTTCGCCTCGGCGCATTCCCGTCGCTAACGCAAATCGAATGATAGGAACGATGTACGGATTTCGACATTTCTGAGCTTCTAGCAGCAGCCGCTCTAGCTCTCCGGGTCGTAGTCGCCTTTCTCGCTTCGTATCGATAGCCTTGAAGTTCAAAGCAGATACCGGGTTCTGAGTGATAGGTAGCCCCCATTCAGTACGAGCAACCTCGAATAGATGCCTGATAGTCGATAGGGAGCGCTTCAGAGAGGCGGGTTTTATCTTTCTGAGTCTTTCGTCCCGGTATGCAGCAAAATTGGCTGTACGAAGCTCTGAAAGCTTCTTGGAGCATATTGGGTAGCGAAGAAACGCTCGCAGTTCGATACGCTCAATCTCGTGGCGTTTCTTCCGGGGTGTAACAGTGTCCATGTAACGGCGAACCAAATCACCGAGTGTAAAGCGACTGAGGATGCGCGGATCGGAGGGTAGAAGAGTGCGGTCTAGGTCAAGCTCCTTGGAGCGGGCCCATCTCTCAGCGTCTATGCGGTGGAGGAAGGAACGAGAGAGCGGTGAATGGCCACTACGGCGTACCTGTACCTGCCATCGGTTGCCTCTCTTACGGAATGTAGCCAAGGACTGCCTCTCGCTGTGACACAGTTGTGACAGCAGAGACGGACTGACCGAGAGGGATGCGCCTTAAGCTCACCCCCTACCTACATCCTACCCATAACTAGTAACGTTTCTAAGGGGATAGCCAGATGGTAGAGTGGTTGGACGCTGGTGCTGTGAGAGAGGATTGAACTCTCGACCTCTCCCTTACCAAGGGAGTGCTCTACCACTGAGCTACCACAGCGAACCGTCAAATCGCGGGGGGCCGAACCTCGCCGCGCGGGCAGGGTTTGCCATAGGGGTCCGATCCTAGCAAGCAAAGCTTGAAAGGCGCGGGAGGCCGCGATACCGCACAGAAATGAACAAAAAGCTGACCCCCGCAGAGGCCGAGAAGGCGGCCCGGCTCGCTGCCGCGCTCCGGGAGAACCTCAAGCGCCGCAAGGCGCAGGCCCGGGCGCGAGCCGAAAAGCCTGAAAACGCGACGGAAAGCCTCGATCCAGTGGAACCGGGCCCCGGCGAGGAGGGCTGACCGGCTTCCCGCGCGGTCCCGCCGCCATTGTTTCGGCGAGTCCCGTCGGCTAGGAACGTCAGATCACGTAGGAATCGGCGCTGCGCCGAAGGAGTAGCAATTGGACCGCATCCGGATCCAAGGCGGCCGCGCCCTGAACGGCACGATCCCCATTTCCGGCGCGAAGAATGCCGCGCTGCCCTTGATGATCGCGAGCCTGCTCACCGAGGAGAAGCTCATCCTCGATAATGTGCCGCGTCTCGCCGACGTCGGCCTCCTGCAATACATCCTCGGCAATCACGGCGTGGACATCATGGTCTCCGGCAAGCGGGCCGGTGACGAGGAACACGCCGGCCAGACCTTCGAGCTCTGCGCGAAGAATATCGTCGACACCACCGCGCCGTATCATCTGGTCTCGAAGATGCGCGCGAGCTTCTGGGTGATCGGGCCGCTCTTGGCGCGCATGGGACAGGCGAAGGTGTCGCTGCCCGGCGGCTGCGCGATCGGCACACGTCCGGTCGAGTTCCATCTCGACGCGCTGCGCGCGCTCGGCGCCGAAATCGAGATCGAAGAAGGCTATGTCATCACGCAGGCAAAAGGCGGCTTGCGCGGTGCGAAGATTTCCTTCCCGAAGGTTTCGGTGGGGGCCACACATACGGCGCTGCTCGCGGCCTCGCTCGCGCGCGGCGAAACACTGATCGAGAACGCGGCCTGCGAGCCCGAAGTGCTTGACGTCGCCAATTGTTTGATCGCGATGGGCGCGAACATCGAAGGCGCTGGCACGCCGACGATCCGCATTCAGGGCGCGCAGAAATTGCACGGCGCGCGGCATTCGGTGTTGCCCGATCGGATCGAGACCGGCACTTACGCCATGGCGGTGGCGATGACCGGCGGCGACGTGATGCTGGCGGGAGCGCGCGAAGATTTGCTCACCGCAGCACTCGACGTACTGCGCAAGACCGGCACCAAGATCGCGGTCACGAACGAGGGCCTGCGCGTCTCCCGCAATGGCGCGGGGATTGCGCCGGTGGACGTGACCACCGAGCCGTTCCCGGGTTTTCCCACCGACCTGCAGGCGCAGTTCATGGCGCTCATGACGCGGGCCAAGGGTACCTCGCGCATTCGCGAGACCATCTTCGAAAACCGCTTCATGCACGTGCAGGAACTCGCGCGGCTCGGCGCGAAGATTTCGCTCGATGGCGATGTCGCGACCGTCGAAGGCGTCGAGCGTCTCAAGGGTGCGCCGGTGATGGCGACCGATCTGCGCGCCTCGGTCTCCCTCGTGATCGGGGGACTTGCGGCCGAAGGTGAAACCACCGTCCACCGCGTCTATCACCTGGACCGCGGCTTCGAGCGGCTGGAGCAGAAACTGGTCCGCTGCGGCGCCTTGATCGAGCGCGTCTCGGGCTGATCGGGTTATAGTCGTTTTCTTGCGTGAAATGTCCCGCGGCTGGTATCTCCGCGGGAACGACAAGGCGAACAACGCGATGCCCGGCGACAATGCACTCTTGAAACTGGTGGCGATGGAGAGCGAAGACCTCGCCATCATCTCCGCACATCTGCAGGATGCCGTCGCCCGGGTGGGCGAAATGGCCTATCTGCCGGCGGAAAAGCGCTTCGCCATGGTCGTGAACCGCTTCGACTGGATTGCCGCGAGCGAGCAGGAAAAAGCCGTGCGCCGCCGCGCCGGCCTGCATTTCGAGCGCGTGCTCGCCGCGCGCACCCGCAATCTCGACCTGAAAGACGAGAAGGCGGTGGTGAATCTTCTCGCCGTGGAATTCGCCGGGCGGGATGCGCCGTCGGGCACCATCACGCTTTATTTTTCGGGCGATGCCGCCGTGCAGCTCGAGGTAGAGTGCATCGAAATGGCCATGCGCGATCTCGGCCCCGAATGGGCGGCGAAGCAGCGCCCGCAACACGACTGAAAGCCGCCTCATGCCGATAATTCTGGACACCAGCGCGGACGGCTTTGCGGCTCGCTTCGAAACCTTCCTCGGCTCCAAGCGCGAGGCGTCGGAAGACGTCGATGCCGTGGCGCGCGAGATTTTGCGTGCGGTCGAAACGCGCGGCGACGAGGCGCTGATCGGATACTCGAAAAAATTCGATCGCCTCGATCTGACCCCGCAGACGATCCGCATCTCGGCGCAGGAAATCGATGCCGCTTTCGAGATGGCGGATCAGAAAACCGTCGCGGCGCTGCAATTCGCCAAGGATCGCATCGAATCCCATCACCGGAAACAGCTGCCGCAGGACCAGCGCTATACCGATCCGCTCGGGGTGGAGCTTGGCTATCGCTGGAGTGCACTGGAAAGCGTCGGGATTTATGTACCCGGCGGAAAGGCGGCCTATCCGTCTTCCGTGCTGATGAATGCAGTGCCGGCCGTGGTCGCGGGCGTTCCGCGAATTGCTATGTGCGTGCCGGCCCCTGACGGCGCGATCAATCCGCTGGTGCTGATCGCGGCGAAGCTCGCGGGTATAACCGAGATTTATAGAGTGGGCGGCGCGCAGGCGATCGCGGCCCTTGCCTACGGCACGCAGACGATCGCGCCGGTGGCGAAGATTGTCGGGCCCGGCAACGCTTATGGCGCGGCCGCCAAGCGCCTCGTTTTTGGCCGCGTCGGGATCGACATGGTCGCGGGGCCTTCCGAGGTGCTGGTGATCGCCGACGGCAATGCCAATCCCGACTGGATCGCCGCCGATCTCCTGGCGCAGGCCGAGCACGACGAGGCTGCGCAATCGATCCTGATGACCGACAGTCGCGCGCTTGGCGACGAAGTGCAGAAGGCCGTGCAGTCGCAATTGAAAACGCTGCCGCGCGAAAAGATTGCCGCCGAGAGCTGGCAGCATTTCGGCGCGATCATTCTCCTGCAGAATCTCGCCGAAGCCCCGGCGCTGGCCGATCGTATCGCCGCCGAGCATCTGGAGCTTCTCGTCGCCGATCCCGAAAGCCTGATGGCGAAGATTCGCAACGCGGGTGCATTCTTCATCGGCCAATACACGCCCGAAGCGATCGGCGACTATGTCGGCGGCTCGCAAGACGTGCTGCCGACCGCGCGCGCCGCGCGTGTTGCGTCCGGCCTCGGCGTGCTCGATTTCATGAAGCGCTCCTCGATCCTGAAGCTCGAAGCCGATCAGCTTCGTGCGCTTGGCGGCGCGGCGATAGCGCTCGGAGAGGCGGAAGGACTGACGGCGCATGCGCGTTCGGTCTCCATTCGTCTCAATCGCGGCTGAGCGGAGAGGCGCATGACCGCAAACGCCGATCCGAAGAAGCGGCTCGTCTCGGTCAAGCTCGATGAGCAATCGATCGGCCGTTCCAATCCGGACGTCGAGCACGAGCGCGCGATCGCGATCTACGATCTGATCGAGAGCAATTCCTTCGCCCCGAAGGGGGACGATGGCGGGCCCTATGCCCTGAAGATTTCGCTTTCCGAGCAGCGGCTGGTGCTCGCGATCTCGCGCGAGACGGGCGAGGAAGTCATCACGCATCTTCTGTCGCTGACGCCGCTGCGCAAGGCCGTGCGCGACTATTTCATGATCTGCGATTCCTATTACGCCGCGATCAAGACGGAAACCCCGCAGAAGATCGAAGCGATCGACATGGGCCGCCGCGGGCTTCACGACGAAGGCTCGCGCATTCTGACCGAACGCCTCAAAGACAAGATCAACGTCGATTTCGACACCGCGCGGCGGCTGTTCACGTTGATCTGCGCGCTGCACTGGAAGGGCTGACGTCCCGATGGACGAGACAGCCGGCGAGAAGCGCCCGCAAGCGGTGCTCTTCCTGTGCGGGCAGAACTCGATCCGCTCGCCCATGGCCGCGGCCATTGCCCGGCATTACTTCGGCAAGTCGATCTATGTCGCCTCTGCCGGGGTCCGCAAGGGCGAGATAGACCCCTTCGTCACCACGGTGATGGACGAGATCGGCATCGATATCTCGCGGCACCGGCCGATGACGGTCGAGGAGCGCGAGGATGACGAGGGGCTGAACTTCGATCTTGCGATCAGCCTCTCCCCGCAGGCGCATCACCGCGCGCTTGAACTGACCCGCAAGCTGCCGATTGACGTGGAATACTGGCCGACCCCGGACCCGACCATCGCCGAAGGCAGCCGCGAGCAGAAGTTAGACGCCTATCGGACCGTGCGCGACGAACTGACCCGCAGGATCAAGCAGCGTTTCAGCACAAAGGGGTAGGGGGCGTTCTCCCGGTTCCTTTTCGGGTGCTTTTCGGCTAGGCCTCCGCCCGGCTATGCTCTCGACAAGCAAGAAGAATCTGCCGCATGCACGAGCGTCCCAAGATTGTCCTGGCTTCCGGTTCGCCGCGGCGGCTTTCGCTGCTCGGCCAGATCGGCCTTGAGCCCGATGCCCTGATGCCGGCCGAGGTCGACGAAACGCCGGAGCGCGGCGAGCTTCCGCGCACGCTGGCCCAGCGCCTCGCGCGCGAAAAGGCGGAGAAGGTCAGAGGAGCCGTCCGCGACGACGAGAAACTCAAAGGCGCCTATATCATCGGCGCCGATACGGTGGTCGCGGTGGGCCGGCGGATTCTCCCAAAACCTGATCTGGTCGAAGAGGCCGCGGCCTGTCTGCGGCTGCTCTCGGGCCGCACGCACCGCGTCTATACCGGCATTTGCCTGGTGACGCCGAAGAACGCTGTGAAGGCGCGGCTGGTCGAAACGCGCGTGCGCTTCAAGCGGCTTTCTTCGCTCGATCTCGACGCGTATCTCGCCTCGGGCGAATGGCGCGGCAAGGCCGGCGGCTATGCGATCCAGGGGCTCGCCGGCAGTTTCGTGGTGAAGCTCGTCGGCTCCTACACCAACGTCGTCGGCATGCCGCTCTATGAAACCGCGGCCATGCTGGGTGGAGACGGTTTTCCGATCCACCACAATTGGGCGAGGCCGGATTAATGAATCTCGCGCATTGGCTCGAACGGGCAGGATGCGCGCATCCCGATGCGCCGGCGATAGGGTTCGGTGCGAAGACGGTATACGACTATCGCGCCCTTGCGCTGCGTGCCGCGAAACTTGCCGGCGGTTTGCTGGCGCTCGGCCTGCAGCGCGGCGACCGCGTCGCGATCATTTCCAAGAACCAGCCCGACTATGCCGCGATCCTATTCGGTATCATGCACGCAGGTCTTTCCAGCGTGCCTGCCAATGCCAAACTGCATGGCGCGGAACTCGGCTATATTCTCGAGCACTCCGGCGCACGCGTCTGTTTCGTGTCCGAAGATATGGAGAGCGAAGTCGCGGCGCACGCGCCGAAGTCGCTGGAGCGGATGATCCGCATCAAAGGCGCGGAATATGAGCGGCTCCTGCAGGCCGATCCGGTGCCGGTCGCTGACGTCGGCGGCGAGCATCTCGCCTGGCTCTTCTATACCTCCGGCACCACCGGGCGGCCCAAGGGTGCGATGCTGACGCATCGCAATCTAAACTGGGCCGCGCATGCTTACTTGAGCGAAGTGGACGAGACCAACGCCGGCGATCCGATTCTGCACGCCGCACCCATGAGCCATGGCTCGGGCATTTATATCCTGCCTCATATCGCGAAAGCCGGGGTGAACATCGTGCCGGAGTCCGGCGCTTTCGATCCGGAAGAGATTTTTTCTTTGATCGGAAAATGGCCGCGGCTTTCGATGTTTGCCGCACCCACCATGATCAAGCGCCTCGTCGATTGCGGTAAAGACTGCAATGTCGAGAATATCCGCACATTCGTCTGGGGCGGCGCGCCGATGTATGTCGAGGACGTGCGCCGCGCGCTCGATCGCTTTGGTCCGCGTCTCGCGCAGATTTACGGACAGGGCGAAAGCCCGATGACGATCACGAAGCTTTCGAAGGCGGAGGTCGCCGACAGCAGCCATCCGCGCTGGCTGGAGCGCATCGGTTCGGCGGGCACTCCTTATTCCTGTCTCGAAGTGCGGGTCGCCGATGCGAATGACAACCCGCTGCCGCCCGGTGAAATCGGTGAAATCATCTGCCGGGGCGACATCGTCATGGCAGGCTATTGGCAAAACGAGGGAGCCACCGCGAAAACGCTAGCGAACGGCTGGCTGCATACCGGCGACGTTGGTGCCTTCGACGCCGACGGATATCTCACGCTGAAAGACCGCTCGAAGGACATGATTATTTCCGGCGGCAGCAATATCTATCCGCGCGAGGTCGAGGAAATTCTCCTCCGGCATGAGAAGGTCCGCGAGGTTTCCGTTATCGGCCGGCCAGATGCGGAGTGGGGCGAGATCGTCGTCGCCTATGTGGTGGGCGAGGCGGGCGAGCAGGAACTGGACACGCTCTGTCTTTCGAACATCGCGCGCTTCAAGCGCCCGAAAGAATATGTGTTCGTCGATGCGCTGCCGAAGAACAATTACGGGAAGATCTTGAAAACCGAACTGCGCGAGCGCGATGCCGCGAAGGGAAAGCAACATGGCTGACCGCCTGAAGGACAAGGTCGCGCTGGTCGTTGGCGCAGGCTCGTCGGGACCCGGCTGGGGCAACGGCAAGGCGACGGCCGTAGCCTTTGCGCGCGAAGGCGCGAAAGTCGCTTGCGCCGATCACCGGCTCGACGCCGCGCAGGAAACTGTCGACCTGATCCAGCAGGAAGGCGGCGACGCCGTGGCGATCAAGGCGGACGTCGCAAAATCCGGCGACGTCGCGAACATGGTCAACGCGGCGGCGGAGTTTTTCGGCCGCATCGACATCCTCGATTATAATGTCGGGCTCGCGGAAGTCGGCGGTGTCGTGGAAATTGCCGAAGTCGAATGGGACCGCATCTTCGACGTGAACCTCAAAGGCGCGATGCTTTCCATGAAGCATGTGATCCCGTTGATGGAGAAGCAGGGCGGCGGTTCGATCATCAACATCTCCTCGATCGCAGGCATCCGCTATACCGGCGTCGACTATCCGACCTATTACGCCACCAAGGCCGCGCTCAATCACCTGACGCGGGCGACCGCCGCGCAATATGCGCGACAGAATATTCGCGTGAATGCGATCCTTCCCGGGCTGATGAAAACGCCGATGGTCGAGCATTCCCCGGCGCTGAAAGTGGCCTATGGCAAGGGCGACCTCGAGAAGATGTGGGCGGCACGCGCCGCGCAAGTGCCGATGGGGAAAATGGGCGACGCCTGGGATGTGGCGAACGCGGCCGTGTTTCTTGCGAGCGACGAGAGCCGCTACATCACCGGGATCGAACTCGTGGTCGATGGTGGGGTTACGCTGAAATATGCCTGAGAACGGAAACGGCCATGCCCGGAAACTCGGTGTTGGCGCTCCATGCCCGATCTGCGGCAAGGCGGCGGCCGAAAAATTCCGCCCATTCTGCTCGAAGCGCTGCGCCGATGTGGATCTGCACCGCTGGATGAGCGGCGCCTACGCCATCCCCGTGACCGAAGATTCGGACGAGGACGGCGGCGAGGGGGCCGAGGCTCCACCCGCCAAGCCCCGGAAAGACGAGGAGAATTAGGCTTTTTACGAGGTCATTTCTCCGTCTGGACAAGCCTAGAGCCGAGACACTATAACCGCGCGGCTTTCGGCAGGTTGCTTCGCTCCTGCCGCGGGACGCCTAGGTAGCTCAGTTGGTAGAGCATGCGACTGAAAATCGCAGTGTCGGTGGTTCGATTCCGCCCCTAGGCACCATTTCCCCATTCGTAGACGCCCGCCTTCGTTCGCGATGATGCAGACGGTCCCGGATTATCGGGCCTTTGTTGTCGTGAGCACTCGCGCCCGCGTGCTGCATCAGGAACATTTGTTGGTATTCTTGTTGGTACCAAAGCGCCCGATGTTGGTATCGGTGGAAAACGTAGTGCTGACAGATATGACTTGTCGGAACGCCAAGGCGGGAGGCGCGCTCTACAAGCTGTCCGACGGTGGTGGTTTGCAACTCTGGGTTCAGCCTAACGGAGCGAAGTTGTGGCGCCTTGCCTATCGCTTCGGCGGGAAGCAGAAGTTGCTCGCTGTAGGCCCCTATCCGGTTATTTCGCTCGCCGACGCGCGACGGGTGCGCGACGACGCCAAGCGCACTTTGGCCTTGGGCGGCGACCCCTCGCAGGCTCGCGGCGCGCTCAAGGCAGCTCAGGCTAGCGGGGAGGCTACATTCCGCGCGATCGCGGAGGAATACGTGGCCAAGCTCAAACGGGAAGGCCGGGCCGATACAACCCTCACGAAAATCGAATGGCTTCTTTCGTTCGCCTATCCATTGATCGGAGACCGAAACATCAAAGAAATTACCCCAGCCGATGTGCTGGCCACTCTTCGGACGGTTGAGCAGCGCGGACTGTGGAGTTCGGAGAAGATAATCTCA
>CAUJKG010000350.1 GCA_963205465.1 Pseudomonadota bacterium
GAATGGCCGCCGAGTTCGTACATCGCGACATCGAAGGAGACGCGCGTGCGGGTCGAGGGCTTCTCGAAAATCAGCGCGAGCTTGCGGCCCGCGAGCGGCTTCTTCGCATCGCGCGCGCGCTTTGCCTTCAGGTCGAAAGCCAGCGACAGAATCTCGCGCAGCTTCTTGCCGGAGAATTCCGACAGATCGAGAAAATGATGCACGCCGTTGGCACTCATTACGCGGCTCCCTTGGTCGTCGCCGCCTCGAGCTTCCGGCACGCAGCTGACATCTTGGTGATGGCTTCGTTGATTTCCACTTCGGTCACGATCAGGGGCGGCAGTAAGCGCACCACGTTCTCGCCGGCCGCGACCGTGAGCAGGCCTTCGCCGATCGCTGCCTTCACGAAGTCGCCGTTCGGAACGAGCGTCTTGATGCCGAGCAGAAGTCCTTCGCCGCGCACTTCGGCGATGATCGCCTTGTGCGTGTCTTTGAGTTCCGCGAGCCGCTGCTTCGCGAACAGGCTCATTTGCTGCACGCGCTCGAGAAAGCCGGGCGCGAGCACTTCGTCGAGCACGGCATTGGCAACCGCCATCGCCAGCGGATTGCCGCCGAAGGTCGAACCGTGAGTACCGGCGGTCATGCCCTTGCCGGCTTCCGCGGTCGCGAGACAAATGCCGAGCGGGAAGCCGCCACCGATGCCTTTGGCCACCGCCATGATATCCGGCGAAATCCCGGACCATTCATAGGCGAACAGCTTGCCGGTGCGGCCGACGCCGGTCTGCACTTCATCGAAGATGAGCAACAGGCCGTTCAGGTCGCAAAGCTCGCGCAGGTTTCTCAGGAAACCCGGCGGCGGCACGCGAATGCCACCCTCGCCCTGGATCGGCTCGATGATGATTGCGGCGGTCTCCGGCGTGATCGCCTGCTTTACCGCGCCGAGATCACCGAACTTCACCTGCACGAAGCCGGGCATGCGCGGCCCGAAACCTTCGAGGTATTTCTCGTTACCGGTCGCGGCGATGGTCGCGAGCGTGCGGCCGTGGAATGCGCCGTCGAAGGTGATGATCTGGTTCCGCTCAGGATGACCGGAGACGGCGTGGTACTTCCGCGCCATCTTGATCGAGCACTCCATGGCTTCCGCGCCGGAGTTCTGGAAGAAGGCGGTGTCGGCAAAGCTGTGTTCGATCAAGCGCTTCGCGAGCTTCTCGCCTTCCGGGATCTTGTAGAGGTTCGAGACGTGCCAGAGCTTCTGCGCCTGCTCGGTCAGCGCCTTGACCAGCGCCGGGTGCGCGTGGCCGAGCGCGTTCACGGCGACGCCGGACCCGAAATCGAGATATTTCTTGCCGTCGGTGGAAGTCAGCCAAGCGCCTTCGCCGCGCTCGAAACTCACGTCGGCGCGTGCGTAGGTCGGCAGTACGGGCGCGATCATGGCATGCGCCTCCGGTTTCTCGCTCGTGGGGCCCCAAAACGAAATCTGCCGCCCATTACGAGCGGCGCGACGGACCATCTTGGGACTGGTTACCCCTGTTTACAACGCGGATGGCGGCCGTTCAACCACGGCGCCGGACTCGAAAACGTCACAACTTGTGGGGAAAACCACCTTACAGGCCGCGGACTCTTGTAGCGTGGAGTCAGCCTATTGTAGCGTTTTTTCCGTCGAGTACGACATATCGTGCGGCGGACGACCTCAAGGCGTAGCGTGAAAGGCCCTTCCGGAGGACGGGAAAAATCCCGATTCCGGCGAGCGTAGAAGGATTCTGCCTCGTGGACCCATGGCGGCGCCGGCAACAGGGATAAAATAAGAATGAGCTGGACCGACGAAAGAGTGGAGCTGCTTCGAAAGCTCTGGGCCGACGGCTTATCGGCGAGTCAAATTGCCGCCGAGCTGGGCGGCATCACCCGCAACGCCGTGATCGGCAAGGTACACCGGCTGCAGCTTTCGGGCCGCGCCAAGCCGTCCTCCTCGGCGCCGCGCATCCGCAAACCGCGCGCCTCGAGCGGCGTCATGCGCCCGCGCATGCGCTTCCAGGGCAACACGGCGCTTGCGCCCGACTATGCGCGGGAAGCGGCTCCCGATCTCGATCCCATCGCAAACGTGATTCCGATCGGGCCGCGCGTTTCGATCACGGAACTGAACGAGAGCACCTGCCGCTGGCCGGTCGGTGATCCGGGCGCGGAAGACTTCGGCTATTGCGGCGCGAAGCCGAAGGCAGGGGTCGTCTATTGCCCCTATCACGCGCGTATCGCCTATCAACCGCTGGCCGACCGCCGGCGCGAACGCCGGGCCGCGCAAGCGCGCTAACGGCAACCGGAGTTCCGAAACAAAAAGCCAGAACAGCGGTTTCGCTGTTCTGGCTTTTTTCTTTTTCGCGGCTTGCTTTGCGGCGCTATTCCTTAAAGGCTTCCGCAGACATGCATAGTTGCCCGCCAGACTTTGCGATCCAAAGCTTGAGCATCTGTCCCTCGGGTGTGGCGTGCAGGACAAAATCATCATCGTCGAACAACGGCGAAAGCCCGCGAAAGCTGAAGCGCTTCGGCCCACGGCCGAACAACTCGCTGGCGTAGTAGTAGAGCATCGCCGCCTGCATCGGCCCATGCACGATCAGGCCCGAATAACCCTCGACTTCGGTAACATAGCGCCGGTCATAATGAATCCGGTGGCCGTTGAACGTAAGCGCCGAATAGCGGAACAGCAAAGGAGCCTCGGCTCTCATGGGGCGTTGATGCAGCCCTCTCTCGGCGGCCGTCGGCGGCACCTTTGCGGCGTTCGCCGCTGGATCCAGTTTGCGATAAACGATGTCCTGTCTTTCCTCCAGGACGAGAACGCCGTTCGCCTCAATCCGATGCTCCACGGTGACGAAGCACAATGGTCCGGTGCGCCCCTGCTTCAGCACAACATCGGCAATGCGCGAGATTCGCCTGGCTTCATCGCCTACCTTGAGATCTCCGTGGAATACGAGAGTGCCGCCCGCCCACATCCGGAGCGGCAGCGGTACCGGCGGCAGAAAGCCTCCCCGGGCTGGATGCCCATCCGGACCCAGTTTGCTGGTCGGTGCCGCGGGTTGCGCCAGACAGAAATGAATCAACCTCGGCGCCGTCTCCCCGCGATGCGGCGCCTCTCCGGGGAAATCCATGGTCGCATGATATTTGCGAGACAGATCCTCGCTGACGATATCCACGGCGACATCCTCGCGGCCGATCCAGCTCCGCAAATGCGCAATATCGATTTCGGCCGGTCTATCGTCGCTCATGATGCGGATTCTCCCAGAGGCTTCAGCAACGCCACGACACATCTTACCCGGTGGCGCGCAGAGGCGGAAACTTGCTTGCCCGGCGCAGTGCGATCAGCGCTGGATAAGAATGTCCGATCAGCCTTGGAAGCGATGGCTACGCGGCAAGAAATTCGGGACCGCCGGCAATTTATGCTTACTCGCGCAGGCTCTCCGTCGCGGAAATCCTGAGATTTGCGACAATCCGCTCCGCCTTAACGCGGCGCAAATCGGAGTTTCGGGAAACAACTACGCCGCGGATTCCGCGAAGCGTTCGTTGAAGGAATAGCCCGAACCGCGCACGGTGCGGATCGGATCGGCTTCCTTGCCGTGGGTCAGGGTCTTGCGCAGACGTCCGATGTGCACGTCCACCGTGCGCTCGTCGATATAGACATCCCTGCCCCACACGGCGTTCAGCAACTGCTCGCGCGTGAAGACGCGGCCGGGCGAGGTCATCAGAAACTCGAGCAGGCGAAACTCGGTGGGCCCGAGATGCACTTCCCGCTCACCGCGATGGACACGCTTCCGCTCGCGGTCGAGTTCGATGTCGCCGGATTTGAGCTGCTGCGAAACCTGCTCCGGGCTCGCGCGGCGTAGCAACGCGCGCACCCGGGCGACGAATTCGGGCACCGAGAACGGCTTGACCATGTAATCGTCCGCGCCGGTGGAAAGTCCGCGCACACGCTCGGCCTCTTCGCTACGCGCGGTCAGCATCAGGACCGGCAGGCGTTCGGTTTCCTTGCGCGCGCGCAGACGGCGGCACAATTCGATTCCCGACAGCCCCGGCAACATCCAGTCCAGCACGATGATGTCGGGGAGATTTTCCTTCAGCCGGATTTCGGCTTCGTCGCCGCGATTGACCGTCTCGACGTCGTAGCCTTCGCTTTCCAGATTATAACGAAGCAGCACCGAGAGCGCTTCCTCGTCTTCGACCACCAGA
>CAUJKG010000351.1 GCA_963205465.1 Pseudomonadota bacterium
TGAAGGATCGCGGCGTGCAGGCGGACGATATCGTCGTACTTTCGATGTCGGACTACGGCATTTCGCTTTACGGCAGCGCCATTCTGGCGAGCACGAAGTTTCAAGCCGAGCAGCCCGAAGCGATCAGAGGCTTCCTGCGCGCCTATGTGCGGGCACTGCGCGATACCCTGCAGAAACCCGAAGAAGCAATCGAGGCAGTGCTGAAGCGCATGCCGGGCGCGCGCAAGGAAGTGGAACTGGAGCGCCTGAAAATCGTGCTTGCGGAAAACGTGAAGCCGTTCGATCCCAAGGCGGAGACGGTCGGAGGCGTAGATCCGGTCCGTTTCGCGGCGACCTTCGAGCAGCTCGCCCAGATCCATGCCTTCAAGAGCAAGCTCAAGCCCGAGGAATTCTTCGACGCACAGTATCTGCCGGCCCCGCCGAAGGTCGTGCTACCGCCGCCATCACCCCAAAAGAAGAAGAAAAAATAGCTGGCGCTTTTCCCAGGGTTCCGGCGTTATCTGCCGGTTTGGTCAGAATCATACCGTCCCGCCATAATCGGGCCTTGCCGGCCCCGCAGATAGCGGCCCGCTCGCGCCATGATGAAATTCGTCAGCCTTTATACTCGTGTCCTCGGCATGCTCGGGCCGGAAGCCCGGCTCGGCTGGATTTTGGCGATCGCCAATATCCTGCTGGCGGTCGCTGCGTTCGCTGAGCCGATCCTGTTCGGGCGTATCATCGATAACCTGATCACGAGCCAGGCGAACAAGGTAATGCCGAGCGTCGAGACACTGGGGCCGCTGCTTGCGGCCTGGGTCGGCTTCGGCCTTTTCACCATCGCGTCGGGGGTGCTGGTCGCGCTGCATGCGGACCGGCTCGCCCACAAGCGGCGGCTCGGCATCATCACCGGCTATTTCGAGCACGTGCTGCAGTTACCGCTCGCCTATCACGGCGGCACGCATTCCGGCCGCCTGATGAAGGTAATGCTGCAGGGCGCGGACGCGCTCTGGGGCACCTGGCTCTCGTTCTTCCGTGAGCAATGCGTGGCGCTGGTTTCGCTGTTCGTGCTGCTGCCGATTGCCATGGTGCTGAACTGGCGACTCGGCCTGTTGCTCGTGATCCTTGTCATCATCTTCGCGGCGCTGACGAGCTACGTCATCAACCGCACGATTTCGGAACAGCAGAAGGTCGAGGGGTTCCACTCCGATCTTGCGTCGCGCGCGGCCGATGCACTCGGCAATATCGCGCTGATCCAGAGTTACACGCGTGCCGAAGCCGAGATCAGCGGCATGCGCAACGTGGTCGAGCGGTTGCTCGAAAAGCAGCTTCCCGTGCTGTCCTGGTGGGCGCTGGTCGCGGTGGCCACGCGTGCTGCGACCACCATCACCGTGCTTTCGATCTTCCTCGTCGGTGTCTGGCTCTATACCCATGATCTCACGACCATCGGCGAGATCGTGACTTTCGTGAACGTAGCGGCCCTCTTCATCGGCAAGCTCGAGCAGACCGCGAGCTTCGCCAATCGCCTCGTGACCGATGCGCCGCGCCTGCAGGAATTCTTTGAGGTGCTCGATTCCGCGCCGTCGGTGCGCGACAAGCCGAATGCCATCGAAATGCCGCGCCCGCGCGGGGCGGTCGATTTCGAACATGTCTCGCTTTCCTATGACGGCAAGCGCGCCGCGGTAGACGATATCTCGCTGCATGCCGATGCCGGCGAAACCATTGCGCTGGTCGGCGCAACCGGCGCGGGAAAATCGACCGCGCTTGCGATCATGCATCGCGCCTTCGATCCGCAGAAGGGCATGGTGAAGATCGACGGCGTCGATATCCGCGACTACAAGCTCACCTCGCTCCGCAAGAATATCGGCGTGGTGTTTCAGGAAGCGCTCTTGTTCGACCGCTCGATCGAAGAGAACCTCAAGGTCGGCAAGCCCGACGCAACCGACGAAGAGATCGACACCGCGTTACGCCGGGCGCAGGCCAAGGAATTCATTGCGCGGCTGCCGGAAGGACTGAAGTCGAATGTCGGCGAGCGCGGCCGTGCGCTGTCCGGCGGCGAGCGCCAGCGTCTTGCGATTGCCCGCGCGCTTCTGAAGAACCCGCCGATCCTGGTGCTTGACGAGGCAACCAGTGCGCTCGATGCCGGCACCGAAGTGCTGGTGCAGCAGGCGCTGGAAGAAGTCATGAAGGATCGCACCACCTTCGTGATCGCGCATCGTCTCGCGACCATCCGCAATGCCGACCGCATTCTCGTCTTTCATGAAGGCAAGATCGTCGAGAGCGGCACCTTCGATGAACTGGTCGCGAAAAACGGCCGTTTCGCGCAACTCGCGAAGGCGCAGTTCATGGTGCAGGAAGATCAGATGCCGCAGATTCCGATCAGCGGGTAGGTTTATCTGCGCGTCATGAATTCATATTGAACGTTCACTGCCTCATCCTGAGGAGCCCGCGCAGCGGGCGTCTCGAAGGATGGGCGACTCCATGCTTCGAGACGGGCTGCTTCGCAGCCCTCCTCAGCATGAGGCCGTTTGATTCAGCGCAGCCGCTCCAGAATCGAAACATAGTTCGCGACCGCGGCGCCGCCCATGTTGAAGATGCCGCCGAGCGTCGCATTCTGAATCTGCATGTCGTTCGCTTCACCGCGTAGCTGCAAGGCGGTCATCGCGTGCATGGACACGCCGGTTGCGCCGATCGGATGACCCTTCGCCTTTAACCCGCCGGAAGGGTTCACCGGCAGCTTGCCGTCCTTCTGCGTGATGCCTTCGGCAATTACGCGCGCGCCTTGGCCAGGCTTCGCGAGCCCCATCGCTTCATATTCGATGAGTTCGGCGACGGTGAAGCAGTCATGCGTCTCCACGAAAGACAAGTCGTAGAGACCGACGCCGGCCTCGCCAAGCGCGCGCTTCCAGGCTTCCGTGCAGCCTTCGAACAGCACGATGTCGCGTTTCGACATCGGCAGGAAATCCTGCACATGTGCG
>CAUJKG010000352.1 GCA_963205465.1 Pseudomonadota bacterium
ATTCGCTCGGTCGATAGCAAGACGAAAGCTATCGTCAACTTCTCGAACAACACGGGAAAGACCATCAACATCGTTTGGCTCGATTACGAAGGCAAGCGCAAGACCTACAAGACGCTCAATCGCGGCGAGGTCTATGAGCAGCAGACCTTCGTCGGTCATCCGTGGCTGATCGTCGATGCGAATGGCGGTTGCCTCGGCCTGTATTGGCCGCGGTCGGGCGAGCAGATCGCGGAAATCTCCGCCGACCAATAATCACGGGCGATCTACGTGACACGCGACGATGAAATGGGCGCCCATTCGGAGCGCCCATTTTGTTGCCGTCATCCCAGATAATGCCGCTTGGAAAGCGCGACACCGTTGTGCCGTAAAATCGCGTAGGCGATCGACACATGGAAATAGAAATTCGGCAGCGCGTGACGCTGCAGGTAATGCAGCCCGGTAAACTCGAAAACCTTGCCGCCGCCTTTGACTTCCACATGCCGCGTTTCGCTGCCGTCGATCATCTCGGTGGGAACGCTCTTGATGAAATCGAGTGTGCTGCCGATGCGCGCGTAAAGATCAGCGAAGGTTTTCTCGTCATCCGCAAAGCGCGGGTTCTCCACGCCGGAGAGCCGCGCAATGCATCCTTTCGCGGTATCGCTCGCCCGCTGCACCTGCCCCGAGAGCGGCAGCATGTCCGGCGCGAGCCGTGCGGCGGCAAGGCCGGGATCGGCCGCCTCGCCAAGTTTCAGAATGGTCTCGAGCTGACCGAGGCCACGAATGAAATGCGGCACGGAGGCCTGTGACATGGAAAGCGGCATGAACGAACCTCGCGCACAAGGAAGTGATGATAAGCAGCGGCGCGATGCTATGCCGCCCATGCGATAAGAACCAGCATTCTGCGCTATAGCCTCCGCAGGGCTGAACCACGGACCGCGCATGAACGAACCCACGAAACCGGAACGACCCTCGCTCGGCAACACGCTCCTGATGAGCGGCATCTGCGGCGTAATCGGCATGTGCCTGCTCTTGATCGGATTCGGCGTCATTCCCTCGAACGATCCAAACCCATCCGGCGCAGCCCGCCTCATGGTGATGGGTGCCGGCCTGATCTTCATTTTCGGCGGCCTCATGATTTTGGTGCGCGACCTAAGCGGCGCCGGAAACAACGAAGAGATTCCCGAGAACGCACCGCTGATCCTGCGCCTCGGCGGCAGCCTGATTTCAATTGCGATGATCGCGCTCTTCGCGCTGGTATGCAGCGCGATCGCTTTCGGGCCGTTTTTCGCGGGCGGCGCGCTGCCCGATCTGACGCGGCAGATGGGCTCCATCGGCGCGGCGATCTTCCGCACCGTCATGGGCGGGCTCGGGCTCGCATTCTGGTGTATCGTGATCCATCTCGTGCTCACGAAACTTCGCGGCACGCCCGCCCGACCCAGGTAGCGGCAGAGGAAACCATGATCACACGACGCAGTTTTGTCGGCGGCACGCTTACTCTCGCGGCACTTCCCGCCTTCGCGCAGAATGCGGACATCCTTTCCGAGGCGATGATCTGGCGCGATCCGGCGATTCCGGTGGCGGGCAATGCCAACGGCAATCTGACCATCGTCGAGTTTTCCGACTTCAACTGCCCCTATTGCCGCAAGGCATTTCCGGTGATGCAGAAAGTCGTGCGCGAGGATGGCAATATCCGGCTCGTTTACAAGCTCTGGCCGATCTTCGGTCCGGACTCGGTCTATTCCGCGCAGATGACCATGGCGGTGCGTAGCCAGGGCAAATACGTCCAGGCTTACGAAGCGCTGATGGCCTCAAGCTCGCGCGTCACCGAAAGTTCGACCGACAAAACGCTGGCCTCGATCGGCGTCGATGTACCGCGCGCCAAGCAGGAATTGCAGAAGAACGTGAAGGAAATCGGCGCGACGCTGAAGCGCAATCACCGGCAGGCCGAAGGCATGAGCTTCCAGGGCACGCCGTCTTTCATCATCGGAAAATTCCGCCTCTTCGGCGCGCAGCCGGAAGAGATTTTCAAGCAGGTGATTGCCGACGCTCGCAAGGCGCTGAAGAAAGGCTGAGCATGCGCGTTCTGCTCGCGCTCCTGATTTCGTGCGCTGTCCTTCCGGCTGCTGCCCAGCACGCTGCGCGAGACAAAGAATGGATCGCGCATTGCGTTTCGCAAGTATCGGAGACGAACCAGGCGCGCGCGCGGCTTTATTGTCGCTGCATGGCCAAAAGCGTCGATACCTCGGTAAAGCTCGGCCAGACCGAACTCGAGCGTTCTTTCCCGCCCGCGCACCGGCTTTGCTTCAAGAAGGCAGGCTTCAAAAGGCCGAATTGAAAAAGGCCGCCCCTTGGGGCGGCCTTCGTATTCGTGCTGCGCGCTTGATTACTCGGGACGCGGATCGCCTTTCCGTTCGTCGCTCGCAGGGGGATTGCGGCGTTCGGCCATGAACTGATCGAACTCGGTCTTATCCTTCGCAAAGCGCAGGCGGTCGAGAAATTCCCGGAACTCGCGCTGCTCGTCTTCCAGACGCTTCAGCGTCTCAGAGCGGTACTCGTCGAAAGCGCGATTGCCGGACGACGGCGCGAAGTCGAAACGATGGCCGCCCATCATGCGCGAGCGCATGCGATCCATCTTCCACTGCAATTTCTGCATCTTGTATTCGCCGCGATCGGCATAGCCTCTGCAACCCATGGGTCCGCTCCCAAGTCTTCCTGTGAAAATGATGAAACCCAGCGTGGCCAGACCGACCGGCCACCAGATGATGAAGCCGACGATCATGAGGAACACCCAGGCCAGCTTTCCGAACTCATCGATTCTTGCCGCGATAGGCATGGCGCTCTCCGCTGTTTCCGGCCCAACCCTTGGGCCTCGTGTAAATGTAAATAACAGTTACATAAGAGTGGTCAATAGGAAACGGCCCGGTTCCGACAGATTCTTTTCTGGCTCTTTCCTGCTCCCGGCTAGCAGGCGTCTCTCTCAGGTAGAGCGCGAAAATTTCTTCGCAACCCGGCCTCAGGCGTCCACGCCTAGCCCTATGAGATAAATCAGCATTTGCGCCTCTAACAGGT
>CAUJKG010000353.1 GCA_963205465.1 Pseudomonadota bacterium
TCGACATCATTTTGCAAAGGCAACTTCTGTTTGCGGGGCGTGTTGCGCATCTAATACTCCTTGCCCTCGTCCTTCGAGACGCGCTGCTTCACAAGCCGGATTTATCCGGCTTGCGCTTATTAAACCGGAAGCCGGGTAAACCCGACTTCCGCAGCGCTCCTCAGGATGAGGAGGTAAGTTAAACATGCCTCATGGTGGGGAGCGATCCTGCAAGATCGCGTCTCGAACCATCAGGCCGGCAATCAAACTTCCTTCGTCATCTCGCGCAGCTTGAACTTCTGGATCTTGCCGGTCGAGGTCTTCGGCAATTCCACGAACACGATATGCCGCGGCACCTTGAACCCGGCGAGATTGGTTTTGCAGTGTGCGATCAACTCATCCTTGCTCGCCTGTTTGCCGGGCTTCAACTCGATGAAGGCGCAAGGGGTTTCGCCCCATTTGTCGTCGGCCTTGGCGACCACCGCCGCTGCCTGCACGGCAGGGTGCTTGTAGAGCGCATCCTCGACCTCGATCGAGGAGATGTTCTCACCGCCGGAGATGATGATGTCCTTGGAGCGGTCTTTCAGCTGGATATAGCCGTCAGGATGCATCACGCCGAGATCGCCGGAGTGGAACCAGCCGCCTGCAAACGCCGCATCGGTCGATTTCTTGTTCTTCAGATAGCCCTTCATCACCACGTTGCCGCGGAACATGACTTCGCCCATGGTCTCGCCGTCGCGCGGCACCGGCTGCATGGTTTCCGGGTCCATGACGTCGAGCCCTTCGAGCGGCGCGATGGTGACGCCCTGGCGGGCCTTCTTCGCCGCCTGCTGTGCCGCGTCGAGGTTTTCCCACTCCTGATGCCAGTCGTTCACGGCCGCCGGCCCATAGGTTTCGGTGAGGCCGTAAAGATGCGTGACGTTGAAGCCCGCACCCTTCATGCCGGCGAGCACCGCTTCCGGCGGCGGCGCGGCCGCGGTGAAGAATTCCACGACATGCGGCAGCGGCTTCTTTTCTTCTTCCGGCGCGTTGAGCAATGTCGCCATCACGATCGGCGCACCGCAGAGATGCGTGACTTTATGTTCAGCGATCAGATCGAACATCTGCTTCGCGCGCACCTGCCTGAGACAAACATGCGTGCCGGACACGACCGAGATCGACCACGGGAAGCACCAGCCGTTGCAGTGGAACATCGGCAGCGTCCACAGATAGACCGCATGCTTCTTCATGCTGCCAGTGAGCACGTTGCCGGTCGCAAGCAAGGCCGCGCCGCGGTGATGATAGACCACGCCTTTCGGATCGCCGGTGGTGCCGGAGGTGTAGTTCAGCGAGATCGCGTCCCATTCGTCGCCGGGAGCCTGGCGCTGATAGTTCTCGTCGCCTTCGGCAACCAGCGCCTCGAAGTCCAGCGTGCCGATCTTCTCGCCCTCGCCCTTATACTCCGGATCGTCGTAATCGACCACGAGCGGCTTCACCTTGCAGAGTGCAAGCGCTTCTTTCGCAGCCTTCGAGAACTCCCTATCGACGATGAAGATCTTCGCTTCCCCATGATCGAGCGAAAACGCGATGATCGCGGCATCCAACCGCGTGTTGAGCGTGTTCAGCACGCCGCCGGTCATCGGCACGCCGTAATGGCATTCGAGCATCGCCGGCGTGTTCGCAAGCAACACCGCAACGGTATCGCCGCGCGCGATTCCGCGCTTCGCAAGTGCCGAGGCAAGCTTTTTCGAGCGGGCGTAAAAATCGCGATAAGTCCGCCGCAGGGCCCCGTGGATAATGGCGACGTGATCCGGGAACACGGCGGCCGCACGCTCCAGATAGCTGATCGGCGTCAGCGGCGCATAATTGGCGGCGTTCTTGTCGAGATCGATATCGTAGGCGTTCTTTTGCATAGGGTACCCCATTCCGGCGGGAGACTAGCGAACCGGACGGGCTTCGATCAATCTGGCCTTTGACAGGTGCGAGGAGATTTCAGGATGCGGCTGATGGCGGGGATTCTGGCGGCGCTGGGCTGGTCCGCGCTAATCTTGCAATTCCGGCTGGTGCTCGGCGTCAACGCCAGCGCCGGAATCGGCGTCGGCGAAACCCTCGTCCGTTTTTTCTCTTATTTCACGATCCTCACGAATACGCTCGCCGCCGTCGTGCTGACAGGCGTGATGCTCGGCCATACCCGCACCTTCCTGACGCGACCGAAAGTGCAGACCGCGATCGCGGTCTATATCACCGTGGTCTGCGCGGTTTATTTCCTGATCCTGCGTCACCTCTGGCAGCCACAAGGCCCGCAATGGCTCGCCGACACGCTGCTGCATTACGTGATGCCGGCGCTCTATGTGCTGTTCTGGCTTTGCTTCGTGCGCAAGGACACGATTACCTGGCGCGACAGCCTGGTTTGGCTCGTGTTTCCGCTCGCTTATCTCGGCGCCGTGCTTGCGCGCGGCGTGCCTTCGAAGTTTTATCCCTATCCCTTCATCGACGCGAACGAACTCGGCTATCTCGAGATCGCGAAGAACAGCGCGGTTCTGTTTGCAGCGTTTCTGCTTGCGGGATTGCTCTATGTCGCCGTCTCCCGGTTTTTGCGCGGGAAGGCCGGCAGTGTCTTCAGCTGAAGCTGCCGGATAATTTTCCGGCGAGTTCGAGCAACAACGGCCGGAAACGTTTCACGAAAGCTTTCTCCGTGTGGCGCCCGAGATTGGTGCTGATGTTCAGCGCCGCAACGGCGCGGCCGGAGGCGTCCCGGATCGGCGCTGCAATTCCGCAAGCACCGAGTTCGAGTTCTTCGCTGGCGAAATACCAACCCTGCGTGCGCGCGCGGGCGATTTCCTTTTCGAGCGCGGCGATATTCGTGACGGTGCGCCGGTTGAACGCGGGACGCGGCATCCGCGCCAGGCGCTCCTTCATTTCCGGCTCCGGAAGTGCTGCGAGCAGCACGCGCCCCATCGACGTACAGAACGCGGGAATCCGGCTGCCGATGGTCAGGCTCCGGCGCAGCACGCTCGATGGCTCGGCGCGCGCGACATAGGTCACGTCGTCCCCGTCGAGCACGGAAACCGCGACGACCTCCTCGCACTCACGCGCCAGCGCTTCGATCGCCGGTTGCGCCACGTCGCGCAGCGTCAGCGACGAAAGATAGGCGTAGCCGAGCCGCAACACGCGCGGCGTCAGCGCATAGCGGCCTTCATGCTCTTTGGCGAAACCCAGCGCGACCAGCGTGAGCAAAAGACGCCGCACGCCCGCACGGGTCAGGCCGGTCCGCTTGGAAAGCTCGGCCATGGTGAGCGTGCCCTGGCTCTCGTCGAACGCGGCAATGACCGCGAGCCCTTTGGCGAAGGCTTCGACAAAAGCATCGCTGCCGCGGGGCCAGCTCGCGATGGTCTCGGGATGGAACGGCATTTGTCAGCCTCCGGGAACGCTGCTAGCAATGTACGACTGTCGAATGAATGTTCGATAGTCGAACAACCCCAATAATACAACTCTGATCTGTGAGGAAAACACAATGAAAAGGTGGTTCGTTTGTGCGGCAGCAGCCGCGATCCTTGCCACGACCGCTGCGGCGAAGGCCGACAACTTCCCGTCCCGTCCGATCCAGCTCGTCGTTCCCGCCGCAGCCGGCGGTCCGACCGACGCCACGGCGCGCCTGATCGCAAACGTCATGCAGCAGGTATTGGGACAGCCGGTGATCGTCGAACCGAAACCGGGTGGCGGCGGCAACATCGGCGCCGATTTCGTCGCCCGCGCCAAACCCGATGGCTACACGATCCTGATGGCGACGATCGGCACCCACGCCATCAACCAGACGCTTTACAAGAAGCTGTCTTACGACCCGATCAAGAATTTCACGCCGGTATCGCAGGTCGTGCAGTATCCGCTGATCCTGGTGGTCAATCCGAACCTGAAGGTCAATTCGGTCGCCGAACTGATCGCCTATGCGAAAGCGAACCCCGGCAAGCTCAACCGCGCCTCGGGCGGCAGCGGCACCTCGATGCATCTTTCCGGCGAATTGTTCGTACACCAGGCCGGCCTCGACATGCCGCACATTCCCTATAAGGGCAGCGCGCCGGCATTGCTCGATGTCGTCGGCGGCAGCGCCGATCTGATGTTCGATTCCATGATGACTGCACTACCGCTGGCAAAGGCTGGCAAGCTGCGGGCACTCGCCGTCACCGGCGCGCAACGCTCGCCCGTGGTTCCCGAACTGCCGACCATCGCCGAAGCCGGACTGAAGGGCTACAGCGCCTATGGCTGGATCGGGATCGTCGCGCCTGCCGGAACGCCGAAGCCGATCGTCGACAAGCTCTATGACGCGATCGCGAAGGCGCTGCAGGACCCGGACGTGCGAAAGAAGCTCGTCGCGCAGGC
>CAUJKG010000354.1 GCA_963205465.1 Pseudomonadota bacterium
AATCGCGAATGCGGACTTCGGCGTGCATGATGCTGCCGTCCGCCCGATGCACGCGCATGACTTCACGCGCGCCGAACAGCTTGGTCAGGAACTCGATCAGCGCCGCGGGATCTGCGACGACAAGATAAGGCGCGACGGCAGGCGTGTCGGCGGGAAGAGGATGTTTCGGCATTGCGGTCTCCGCGGGTGGCCCCAAGGGCTTTAACGCCGAATGCATCCTCGGGTTCGCGATCGCGCTTACAGTTTCACCCGCGTCACGTGTCCCATCTTGCGGCCGGCCTTGGCGGCACCCTTGCCGTAAAGATGGACGGAAGCGCCGGCTTCCTTGGCGAGCTTGTCCCAGCCGAGCACTTCGTCGCCGATCAGGTTGGTCATGGTGACGGACTTACCCACCCGCTTCACGCTGTTCAGCGGCCAGCCTGCGATTGCGCGAATGTGCTGTTCGAACTGGCTCGCACTCGCGCCGTCGATGGTCCAGTGGCCGGAATTGTGCACGCGCGGCGCGATCTCGTTCACGAGCAATTCGCGCTTGGCACCCTTCTTCGCGACGAACATCTCGACCGCGAGCACGCCGACATAGTTCAGCGCCTTGGCGATTTTGGTCGCGATCGCTATCGCTTCCTTGGCCAGCGCCGGAGGAATTTTCGCGGGCACCGTGGAGGTGTGCAGGATGTGGTCGCGATGCACGTTCTCGATGGGCTCGTAGGCGACCGTCTTGCCGTCGATCCCGCGCGCGATCACGACCGAAATCTCGCGCTCGAATTTCACGAAGCCTTCGAGCACCGCCGGCGTCTCGCCGATCGAGCGCCAGGCGCTTGCGAGATCGTCGCCCTTCTCGAGCTTCACCTGGCCTTTGCCGTCATAGCCGAGCCGCGCGGTTTTCAGGATCGCGGGCATGCCGATGCGGGCGAACGCCGCCGACAATTCCATCGAGGTCTTCACCGGTGCAAATGGCGCGGTCGCGATCTTCAACGAATTGACGAACTGCTTTTCGGTGACGCGATCCTGCGTGGTCGCAAGCACGCCTACACCAGGGAAGAGCGGTTTCCTCGCGGCGACGAAAGCCGCAGTCTCCGCCGGGATGTTCTCGAACTCGTAGGTGACGGCATCGACGTGATTGAGAAAATCGGCGAGCCGCGCCCAGTTGTCGAACGGCGCGCAGGTCGAGTTCTTCACCACGTCGAAGGCGCAGGAGTCCTTCTTGTCGGAATAGACATGCACGCGGAAGCCGAGTTCGTGCGCGGCCAGCGCCAGCATGCGGCCGAGCTGGCCGCCACCGAGAATGCCGATGGTGGCGTCGGGTGCCAGCGGTTTGTGAAGGGGTACGGTCATTTCGGCCTCAGCGGAATCTTCTTGGTTTGTTTTGCGCGGAACGCGTCGAGCTTCTTCGCGACTGCCGGGTCCGCGAGCGCAAGCACGGCGGCGGCGAGCAAGCCGGCATTCTTCGCGCCGGCTTCGCCGATCGCGAGCGTGCCGACCGGAATGCCCGCGGGCATCTGGGCGATGGAAAGAAAACTGTCGACGCCTTTGAGCGATTTCGACTTCACAGGCACGCCGAATACCGGCAGCGGGGTCAAGGACGCGGTCATGCCGGGCAGATGCGCAGCACCGCCCGCGCCCGCGATGATGACCTTGTAGCCCTTGTCGCGCGCGGAGCTGGCAAATTCATAGAGGCGTTCGGGCGTGCGATGCGCCGAGATCACCAGACTCTCATGCTTGATGCCGAAGCCTTCGAGCATGTCGGCCGCGTGTTTCATGGTTTCCCAGTCCGACTGGCTGCCCATGATGATTGCAACGGCCGGCTTTCCCGCGCCCATATTCTTCCTGCCCCGCCAGTGTCCTGAATCGAAAGGGCACCAGATACTCATGAATCTAGTGCGGTTTTGGTTCGCCAGTCTGCAGAATGGATTTGCTGAGGATGCTTTGCAGACTGGCGGACTACCGCACTAGGAAAGCGCTGGATTATAGGAAAGGGTACACTGCTTGCAAGAAGAGTTCCGGAAGCATCGTCAATGCCGCAGGAAAAGCCGATAATTAAAGGGCTGGAGCGTGAGACGCCGGCGGGTGCCGCACCGCGAAAAATCGCGCAGGCACGGCCCTTGGAAGCGCAAGGAGAGCCATCATGGCTTGCCGCCGAGATCGAGCGGCTGCGCGCGGAACTGCAGCGCTCGGAAGCACTGATCGAAGCGCTGGAAAAGTCCGCGCATGAGGACGTACTCACCGGCCTTTTGAACCGGCGCGGTTTTGCACGCGCCTTCGCGCAGGCCATTGCCTATCTCAAACGCTATGGCGGCAGCGCCGCGCTCTTGTATCTCGATCTCGATCGTTTCAAGCCGGTCAACGACCGTTACGGCCATGCCGCCGGAGACGTCGTGCTGCGGCAGATTGCCGGCATTCTTCAGGGCAGCGTGCGCGCGTCCGATCTCGCCGCGCGGCTTGGCGGCGACGAGCTTGCGCTGGTGTTGTGGAATCTCGACGCGCTGCAGATGCAGGCAAAGATGCGCGCGCTCGAAGCGCTGGTGGACGGTACGTCCTTTTCGGTCGGTGGCGAGCAGATCGATCTCGGCGTTTCTATCGGCGGCACGATGCTCTTGCCGCAAGACGATCTCGACAGCGCGCTCGCGCGTGCGGATGCCGCGATGTATGCACGGAAGCAGGAGCGAAGGAATAATCCTGTCATTCCGGGGCGCGAGTGAAACGAGCGAACCTGGAATCCTGGGGAACTCGCACAGGCTTTGCTGTGTCGCTTCTGGATTCCGGATCGTGCGCTAAAGCGCGCGTCCGGAATGACAATTAACGCAAAAACGGCCGCATGCCTTCGCGCGCCAGTTCGTCGGCGCGTTCGTTCTCCGCGTGGCCGGCGTGTCCCTTGAGCCAGTGCCAGGCGACATGATGCTGGAGTGCCGCCGCTTCCAGCCGCTGCCAGAGTTCGATGTTCTTCACCGGCTTTTTGTCTGCGGTTTTCCAGCCGTTGCGCTTCCAGTTCTTGATCCAGCCGGTGATGCCGCCCTTCACATATTGCGAGTCGGTATAAATGTCGGCCTCGCATTTTGCGGGCAGCGACTCCAGCGCCATGATCGCGGCCATCAGCTCCATCCGGTTGTTGGTGGTGAGCGGCTCGCCACCTTTCAATTCAGTGCGGATGCCTTTGTGTTCGACGATCGCGCCCCAGCCGCCGGGGCCTGGATTGCCGGAACAGGCACCATCGGAATGAATCTTCACGCGATCGGTCATTTATTCCTCTTCACGCCACCAGCCCGTAATCACTCGCGCGCGCGATGCGGCGGTGGAATTGTAGTTTCTTCAGATATTCTTTCGGGTCTTTCGGGCGCACCAGCGCGCCGGGCGGAACGTTCAGCCAGTCATAGGTGCGCGTGAGCAGAAAGCGCAGTGCGGAGCCGCGCGCGAGCAGCGGCAGCGCCTCGACTTCAGCTTGCGAAAGCGGGCGCACGGCATTGTAGTTCGACAAGAGCGCCTTGCCCTTGGTGACGTTGAAAGAACCGTCGATCTCGAAACACCATGCGTTCAGGCAGATCGCGATGTCATAGGCGAGCAGATCGTTGCAGGCGAAATAGAAGTCGATCAGGCCCGAGAGCTTCTCACCGAGAAAGAAGACGTTGTCGGGAAACAGATCGGCATGGATCACGCCGGCAGGCAGGTCGTCCGGCCAGCGCGCGGAAAGATAGACCACTTCTTCCTCGATCAGTGCCGCCAGCCCCGGTGCCACTTCGTCGGCGCGGCCGACGCATTGGGCGGCGAGTTTCTGCCAGCCTTCGGGACCGAGCGCGTTCCTGCGGCGGAGTGAGAACCCTTCACCAGCCTTATGAAACTGCGCCAGCGCGCCGCCGAGGGCCGCGCAATGCGCGTTGCTCGGCCGCCGCACCGAGATGCCTTCGAGGAAGGTGATGATCGCAGCGGGGCGGCCGCCGAGTTCGCCGAGCGTGTTGCCGCTTTTGTTTTTCACCGGCTGCGGACAATTCAGCCCGCGCGCGGCGCAATGTTCCATCAGG
>CAUJKG010000355.1 GCA_963205465.1 Pseudomonadota bacterium
AGCCACGCCGCGCGCTTCATTTCCTGCGCGCCGTTGTTCTCGACCACCGTCACGTGAAACTGCCGCGGCAGGAGCACGATGCAGAGGAAAGAGAGCGCCGTCATGGTGATCCACGTCGCCGCATCCGGCATCCTGGTGAAGACGGGGAGCACGTCGATTTGGAGGTTGGCCCGGTTGATGAGATCGAACGGGCCGCCGAACAGATAAAACGTGATGTAAGTACCGACGATCAGGAACGCGAGCAGCTTGATCATCGATTCCGTCGCGATCGCGAGCATCAAGCCTTCCTGATGCTCGGTCGCATCGATGTGGCGCGTGCCGAACAGGATCGCGAACAGCGCCATGGTCAGGGTGACGAGGATGGCAAGATCGCCGACGATGGGAATGGCATGACCGACGCTTTGCTGCGTCTGGCCAAGCATGGTCAGGAGCGAGGCGGAAACGGCTTTGAGTTGAAGCGCGATATAGGGCACGGCGCCGATCACCGCGACCAGCGTCACCAGCGCCGCGACCGCCTGGTTCTTGCCGTAGCGCGCCGCGATGAAGTCGGCGATCGAGGTGATGTTCTGCGATTTCGCCAGCCGGATGACCTTCAGGATCAGCGGGTAGAACAGCCCGATCATCAGCATCGGGCCGAGATAGATCGTCAGGAAGTCGAGCCCCTGGCGGGACGAAAGGCCGACCGAGCCGAAGAAGGTCCAGGATGTGCAATAGACCGCGAGCGATAGCGGATAGATGAGCGGACGCATGCCGCGCACCGCCCATTGCGGGCGGCCACGGTCGCCATAGCTCGCCACGGCAAAGAGGAAGCCGATATAGGCGAGCGCGACAAGAACGACGACCCAGGCTTGCAGCATGGCGGCAGTGCTATCCCGTCTGCGTCAACGGCGCTTGAAAAGCGGTCCTCACTCCTCGGAACCGGATTTGACAGGAAAGGGACCATAGCGCGATTGCCTTGTCCATGAGCGGGTAATTTCTGACGCCCCCAGCCTGCGGCGAATTTGGAATTCGTACAGGAAAACGCCGCGTCCGGATGTGGAAGCAGGCTTGTCTTCGCGCGTGCGGCAAACGCTTGCGATTTGCCGCGGCATCGCCGAACATTCTGCACAGGGTCAGAATCGACAACATGGATTCGCCGGGGCAGGGTCTGGAAAAACGGGGTCGGAACTGCCCTGGCGTAATGGACCGGTGAAGCGAAAGCGACGCGACTTCATCGATCGAGAAAATATAATGAAATGCTGCGCGACCTCCCGGTCGCCCGGCCATTGTGATGGAGAGAACGAATGGGCGGAATGTTGGACGAGTTTAAAAAATTTGCATTGAAAGGAAACGTCGTCGATCTCGCGGTTGCAGTGATCATCGGCGCCGCTTTCGGCAAGATCGTGGAATCGGTGGTTGGCGATCTTTTCATGCCGATCGTCGGCGCGGTTCTCGGTGGACTCGATTTCTCGAACTACTTCCTGCCGCTTTCGAGCGCCGTGAACGCTTCTTCGCTGGTCGAGGCCAAGAAGCAGGGCGCGGTTCTTGCTTATGGCAACTTCCTCACGATCGTCATCAATTTTGCGATCATCGCGTTGATTCTCTTCCTCGTCGTGAAAGCGATCAGCCGCGTGCGCGCCAAGGAAGCGGACAAACCGGCCGAACCCCCGGCACCGAGCGATGAAGTCAAGCTGCTCACCGAGATTCGCGACGCGCTCGTGAAGAAAGCTTGAACGGCAACAGCCGTCCGACTTGCCTGCGCGCCGGAAAGGTTCAATCCTTTCCGGCGCGTTTTATTTTGAGCGAGCGTGAAAGTGGCAGAAGAAAACAAGCTGGTTGACAGCCTCAGCGCATCGGCGAAGTCCCTTCCCGAAAGCGGGATCGTCGAAGTGATGAATTACGGCCGCCGCCGCGAGGGCGCGATCGCGCTTTGGGCCGGTGAGGGGGACTTGCCCACGCCGGATTTCATTTCCGAAGCCGCCATGCGTTCGCTGAAAAACGGCGAGACCTTCTACACCTGGCAGCGCGGCATTCCCGAGCTGCGCGAGCATCTCGCGCTTTATCACAAGCGCATCTATGGCGTGCCGGTCGATCCCGAGCGCTATTTCGTGTGCGGCTCCGGCATGCAGGCGATCCAGATCGCCTTCGGCATGACGCTCGATGCGGGGTGCGAAGTCATCATTCCTTCGCCGACCTGGCCCAACGCCGCCGCGGCAGCACAGGTGATCGGTGCGAAGCCGGTTTTCGTCGAAATGGATTTCGATGAAAGAGGCTTCTCGCTCGATATCGGCAAGATCGAGCGGCTCATCAATCCGCGCACGCGCGTGATCTTTCTGAATACGCCGTCCAACCCCTCGGGCTGGGTCGCAACCGTCGACGATCTGAAGGATGTATTGGCGCTCGCGCGCAAGCACGGGCTCTGGATCGTCGCCGACGAAATCTACGCGCGCTTCTACTGGAAGAGCGGCGACCGCGCGCCCTCGTTCCGCGATGTCATGGATCCGGAGGACCGGATCGTGTTCGTCAATACCTTCTCGAAGAACTGGGCCATGACCGGCTGGCGCATCGGCTGGGTCGAGGCGCATCCTTCGCTCGGGCAGGTGATCGAAAATCTGATCCAGTATTCGACGTCGGGTGTCGCGGTCTTCATGCAGCGCGCCGGCATTGCCGCACTCGACAAGGGCGAGGGCTTCGTCCGGCACATGATCGAGCGTTCGAGAAAGGGGCGCGAGCTCACAGTGAATGTGCTCGGCAAAAGCAACCGCATTCGCCTCGCGCCGCCGGACGGCGCGTTCTACGCATTCTTCTCGGTCGACGGCGAAAAGGATTCGCGCGCGCTGGCGATGAAGCTGATCGACGAAGCCGGCGTGGGCTTGGCGCCGGGCACGGCCTTCGGACCGGGCGCGGAGCCTTTTTTGCGGCTCTGCTTTGCGCGCAGCCCGGAGAGCGTCGAAATTGTGGTTAACCGCATCGCGGACTGGCTGAAGCGCTGACACGAAATTTCGTGCCAATGGCTGATTTGCTGTTGCATTGCAGCATCAACAGTCTTGCGAATTGTTCAAAATGTAATGTGACGCATGGCCTTCCTGCGCTATGCTGCAAACCAATGACTACATAGAAAAAGAAAATCGGGCTGGAAGTGCCTTGCTGAATTCAAGTGAAGCCGAAGGAAGATTTGCACCGTCCGCGCTTTTGCGCGGTGCGGCGTTCGGTCTTTGGCGCGTAGCCGAAAGCACGAGGAGTACCGCGAATGAGCGCGGGGACGGAAATATTGGAGCGGCGTACCGCTCCAGATAAGCAAGACGGCGGCGCCGGGCATTCCCGCCATGTTGGAGGAATGCCGCCGACCGACGTGTCCAATCCCGACTATTTTCATAAGGTCGTCGATTGCCAGTGGGCTTGTCCCGCGCATACGCCCGTTCCCGAATACATTCGCCTCATCGCCGCCGGCCGTTACGCCGACGCTTATATGGTGAACTGGAAATCGAATGTGCTGCCCGGAATTCTCGGCCGCACCTGCGATCGTCCCTGCGAGCCGGCCTGCCGCCGTGGTCGCGTTGAAGAAGAGCCGGTTGCGATCTGCCGGCTGAAGCGCGTCGCCGCCGACAACAAAGGCGATATCGGCGCGCTGTTGCCGGCCAAGCCCGTGCAGAAGAACGGCAAGCGCGTTGCGCTGATCGGCGCGGGTCCCTCGTCGTTGACGGTGGTGCGCGATCTCGCGCCGCTCGGCTACGAACTCGTGCTGTTCGATGCCGACAGGAAAGGCGGCGGCATGGTCCGCTCGCAGATTCCGCGCTTCCGTCTGCCGGAAGAAGTGATCGACGAAGAAGTCGGCTACATCATCGATCGCGGCTTTGTCGAAACCCGTTTCGGCACGCGCATCGAGAGCATGAAGCAGTTGCTTGCGGAAAAATTCGATGCGGTTTTCGTCGGTTCCGGCGCGCCGCGCGGACGCGATCTCGATCTTCCCGGGCGGCAGGAAGCGGCGAAGCACATCCATATCGGCATCGACTGGCTTTCGAACGTCTCGTTCGGCCATACCACCAAGATCGGCAGGCGCGTTATCGTGCTCGGCGGCGGCAACACTGCGATGGATTGCTGTCGCACTTCGCGCCGTCTCGGCGGCGACGACGTGAAGGTTATCGTCCGCTCCGGCTTCGACGAGATGAAGGCGAGCCCCTGGGAAAAAGAAGATGCGATGCATGAAGGCATCCCGATCTTCAATTTCCTCGTGCCCAAAGAATTCACGCATGAGAACGGCAAGCTCACCGGCGTCACCTTCGAGAAGGTCGTGGCGCAGAAAGACGAGCAGGGCCGCCGCAAGCTGGTGCCTTCCGGCGAGCCCGATCAGCATTTCGAATGCGACGACGTGTTGATCGCAGTCGGGCAAGAGAACGCTTTCCCTTGGATCGAGCGCGACAGCGGGATCGAGTTCGACAAGTGGAACATGCCGAAAGTGAACGAGGTCACGTTCCAGTCCACCAACCAGAAAGTGTTTTTCGGCGGCGATGCCGCCTTCGGTCCGAAAAACATCATCTGGGCGGTGGCGCACGGCCATGCTGCGGCGGTCTCGATCGACAAGTTCTGCAACGGCGAGGACGTCGCGAAGCGCCCGCCGCCCATGACCCATCTCATGAGCCAGAAAATGGGCATCCATGAATGGAGCTACGACAACGATCCTTCCAACGCGCTCCGGCACAAGGTGCCGATGCAGGATCAGGCCATCGCGCTGAAAAGCATCAAGGCCGAGGTAGAACTCGGCTTCGATTCCAAGCTCGGCTACGCGGAAACGCAACGCTGCCTGAATTGCGACGTGCAGACGGTGTTCGCGCCCAAGCTCTGCATCGAATGCGACGCCTGCGCCGACATTTGTCCGGTGGATTGCATCACCTTCACGCCGAACGCGCCGGAGCCGGCACTGCGGCAGATGCTGAATGCGCCCGCCGACAACCTCACGCAGGAGCTTTTCGTCTCGGTGCCGCTGAAGACCAGCCGCGTACTCGTGAAAGACGAGGACGTGTGCCTGCATTGCGGGCTCTGCGCCGAGCGCTGCCCGACCGGCGCCTGGGATATGCAGAAATTCCTGCTCGAAATCACGCATGCTGCGGAGGCGAGATGCTCTCGCGCGTAGAAAAGATCAACGACTTCGTCGTCCGCCTCGCCAACGTGAACGGCTCGGGTTCCGCGAGCGCTAACCGTATCTTCGCGCGCTCCATGATCCGCATGGGCATTCCAGTCGGCTCGCGCAACATCTTCCCCTCGAACATTCAGGGGCTGCCGACCTGGTATGAAGTGCGCGTTTCCGGCGCGGGCCATCTCGGCCGCCGCGGCGGCTACGACATGATGGTCGCGATGAATCCGCAGACCTGGGACAAGGACGTCGCCGGCATCGATAGCGGCGGGTATCTCTTCTACGATTCGACCAAGCCCTTGCCGTCTTCGAAATTCCGCGACGACGTCACCGTCATCGGCATGCCGCTGACCGAAATCTGCAACACGCAATATTCCGATCCGCGCCAGCGCCAGCTGTTCAAGAACATCATGTATGTCGGCGCGCTCGGCAGTCTGCTCGGCATCGAGACGGAAGCCACCGAGACCCTCATCAAGGAACTCTACAAGGGCAAGGACAAGTTGATCGCGCCGAACATGGAGGCGCTGCATATCGGCCGCGACTATGCCGAGAAGAACCTGAAAGGCGCGATCGGCCTCAAGGTGAAACGCGCCGACAAGGTCGGCGACCGCATTCTGATGGAAGGCAACGCCGCCTGCGCGCTCGGCTGTGTCTATGGTGGCGCCACCGTCGCGGCCTGGTATCCGATCACGCCGTCCACGTCCGTCGCCGAAGCCTTCGGCAGCTATTGCAAGAAGCTCCGCGTCGGCGAAGACGGCAACAATTTTGCGATCGTGCAGGCCGAGGACGAACTCGCGGCGATCGGCGTCGTGATCGGCGCGGGCTGGAATGGCTCCCGCGCCTTCACCGCGACGTCCGGTCCCGGCATTTCGCTGATGCAGGAATTCATCGGGCTCGCGTATTTTGCGGAAATCCCCGCGGTGCTGATCGACGTGCAGCGCGGCGGGCCTTCGACCGGCATGCCGACCCGCACGCAGCAGTCCGATCTTCTCTCCGCCGCCTTCGCGTCTCATGGCGATACGCGCCACGTGCTCCTGCTGCCCGCCGATCCGAAGGAAGCCTTCGAGATGTCGGCGACGGCACTCGACCTCGCCGACCGCTTGCAAACGCCGATCTTCGTCATGACCGACCTCGATATCGGCATGAACGAATGGCTGGTCGATCCGCTCACATGGGACGACACCAGAAAGATGGACCGCGGCAAGGTGATGACGCATGCCGATCTCGAAGCAGGCAAAGAGTTCGGCCGCTATCTCGATGTCGACGGCGATGGCATTCCGTTCCGCACCTATCCCGGCACGCATCCGACCAAGGGCGCTTATTTCACGCGCGGCACCTCGCGGGATCGCTACGCGCGCTACACCGAGGAAGGTCCGGCTTACGTCGACAACATGGAGCGGCTGCTCAGGAAGTTCGAAACCGCGAAGTCGCTGGTGCCGCAGCCGGTCAGGAACGATGCGCCGAAGCCGACCAAATATGGCGTGATCTATTTCGGCTCCACGACCTGCGCGATGGATGAAGCGATCCTCGCGCTGAACGAGAAGAACATCCTGCTCGATCGCCTGCGCGTCCGCGCTTTTCCGTTCAACGATGCGGTGATCGATTTCATCAAGGGGCACGAGCGCGTCTATGTCGTGGAGCAGAACCGCGACGCGCAATTGAAGACGCTTCTGCTCGACACCGGCAAAGTCGATCCCGCAAAGCTCGTCTCGGTGCTGCATTACGACGGCAATCCGATCACCGCGCGTTTCATCGTGAACGACATTTCGCTGAAACACGGGCTCGAAAAGCCGCTGAAGGAGGCCGTGAAGTGACCTGGATCACCAAGCCGAAACTGCATCACCCGAAGCTCGCGGAGAACGCGCTTGGCTTTACGCGGCGCGACTATGAGGGCTCGGTCTCGACGCTATGCGCGGGTTGCGGACACGACTCGATCTCCGCCGCGATCATCCAGGCCTGTTTCGAAATCGACCTGCCGCCGCATCGGCTCGCGAAACTTTCCGGCATCGGCTGTTCGTCCAAGACGCCGACCTATTTTCTCGGGCAAAGCCACGGCTTCAATTCGGTGCATGGCCGCATGCCTTCGGTGCTCACGGGCGCCAATCTGGCGAACCGCGATCTCGTCTATATGGGCATTTCCGGCGACGGTGATTCCGCCTCCATCGGTCTCGGCCAGTTCGCCCATTGCATCCGCCGCGGCGTGAACATGGTCTATATCGTCGAGAACAACGGCGTGTACGGGCTGACCAAGGGCCAGTTCTCGGCGACGGCCGACAAGGGCTCGAAGTCGAAGAAGGGGGTCAGCAACCCGGATTCGCCGATGGATCTTGTTTCACTCGCACTGATCGCAGGCGCGAGCTTCGTCGGCCGTTCGTTCTCCGGCGACAAGAAGCAGCTCGTCGAACTCATCAAGGCGGCGATCAGGCACAAGGGCGCGGCCTTCCTCGACGTGCTCTCGCCCTGCATCGCGTTCAACAATCCCGCCGGCTCGACCAAGAGTTTCGATTACGTGCGCGAGCACAACGAAGCGGCGAACGCGCTGGAATATCTCGAAGGCCGCGAAGAAATCACCATCGAGCAGGACCCGGGCACGACCATGAACGTCACCCAGCATGACGGTTCGGTGCTGCGGCTGAAGAAGCTTGCCGAGGATCACGATCCGACCGACCGCACTTCGGTCATGAATTTCATCCAGCGCCACAACGCGAAAGGCGAGATCGTGACCGGGCTCTTGTATGTCGAGCCGGATTCCGAAGATCTCCACGACCGTCTCGGCGTGACGAAGCGGCCGCTGAATACGCTTTCCGATTCCGATCTTTGCCCGGGCAGCGCGGCGCTTGCGAAGATCAACGCAGGGATGCGCTGAATAGACTGTACGGCGCAGTTGACCCGGATCAACCTGCTTGGGGAAGGTCGCATTTACTCTTCCAGGGCCGGCCGGTATCTAACAACGAGGTCGACTGCGGAGTATCTTTGAAGTGCGCATCGCGCTGTTTTCGGA
>CAUJKG010000356.1 GCA_963205465.1 Pseudomonadota bacterium
TTTAAATAGCGCCGCCATGTCATCCGAAGATTTCACCTATTTCTTCAAGCCGCGCCTGATGGGGCCGGTCTATGAATTTTCGCTTTCGAAGGATTCGCTCGACTGGACCATCGGTCCGCGCAGCGGCCGCGTCAGCTATCCCATGATCCGTCATATCCGTCTGGGCTATAAGCCGACGAATATGGCCACTTCCCGCTTCATGGCCGAGCTCTGGCCGCTCAATGCGCCGAAGCTGATGCTGCACTCCGCTTCCGCGAACTCCCTGATCGATATGGCGGACCAAGGCAGCGATTATGTGCGCTTCCTGCGTGAATTGCATCGGCGCGTCGAAGCGTCGAATTCGCAGTGTACCTATGAAGCGGGGATGCCGAGCTGGCGCTGGTGGCCGTCGCTCATCATCGGCGCGCTGGTTTTCTTCGCGCTTGCCTATGTGGTGACGCAAGGCATGCTCGGCGGGGAAGACGTGGTCGCCGGCGTGATTGCTTTTGTCGGCGCGTGGTTCATGTGGCAGATCTGGAATATCGTCATGCGTAACCGGCCGCGGAAATATGATCCGCGCAATCTTCCCGCCGAGGTTTTGCCGGCGGTCTGATGCGATCTCAGTAAGAGAGAATTTTCGGCGTCAGGAACATCTCGATGCGGCCGGCGGGCGGCGCCGTTTCCTTCCAAGCATTTACCGGCAGATCGATCACGGCAAGTCCGCAGGTCGGATATTTCTTCTGCACGCGGCGGATGGCGTCGGCATCGCCGGATTTCGCGAAGCCATGCGCTAGCCGTTCAATGCCGGGGTTGTGCGCGCAGAGCAGCAACGTCTCGACATCGTCCGGCGCGTAGCGAATGAACTCCAGCAAAGACTGCTCGGAAGCGCCGTAAAGACCGGGCTCTTCCCGGCTGCGCACGGGCCGGCCGAGTTGCGGCGCGAGCAGTTCCCAGGTCTGCCGCGTTCTGACCGCAGTCGAAATCAATGCGAGATCCGGCACCAGACCCTCGCGCGCCATGGCCTTGCCCATTTCCGGCGCATCGTTTTGCCCGCGCTCGGCAAGCGGGCGCAGCGAATCGTCGAGCCCTTCCGGCCAGTCTGATTTGGCATGGCGCAAAAGCAGCAATCGGCGCATTCTTCTGGTTCCTCGACAGCGAACGAGACTGTCTCTATCAGGTTCGGCGAACACCCGCCGCGTCATCGCATGAGTCTTTCACAAACCTATTACGAAGCGACGTCGTCGTCCTATGCCGGAAGGCATGGGCTCGCTCACGATATCGATACCGAGGTTTGCGTCATCGGCGCGGGCTTCGCGGGGTTGTGGACCGCGCGTGCGCTGCAAAAGCGGCACAAGGACGTGGTGCTGATCGAGCGCGATACCGTCGCGGGCGCGGCGTCGGGCAGGAACGGCGGCTTCGTATCCGCCGGGTTCAACCAGAGCCTGTCCAAAATCATCGACCGCGTCGGGATCGATCATGCGCGGGCGCTTTACCGGCTTTCCCGCATGGGCGTCGAAATCGTGCGGGAGGAGACTTTGCTGCATTTTCCCGGCGCCAATCTGGTGCCGGGTTATTTGCGCGCGTCCTATGACGACGACGCGGAAGCCACCAAGCGTTCGGCCGCGTGGTACCTCAAGGAGTTCGATCACGATCTCGAATATTGGCCGGTAGAGCGCGTCCGAGAAGTCTTGCGGACGGAGCAATATTATCAGGGCCTCCACGAGAAGGACGCCTTCCATATTCACCCGCGCAATCTTGCGATCGCGCTTGCCGAGACGATCGAGCGGGCAGGCGGCAGGATCTACGAGAATACGGGGGCCGTCGATGCGGACCTTGACGGGGTCCGCAAAACCGTAACGACCCCGCGCGGCAAGGTTCGCGCGGAGCAGGTGGTATTCGCGACCAATGCATTTCCGGGCGCGGAATTTTCCGGTTTGCAGCGGACGATCCTGCCGGTTGCGACCTATCTCGGCGTGACCAAGCCTCTCGGCGAGCAACTCGCTGCCGCGATCCGTTATGCGGGCTGCATCCAGGACGATCGCAATTCGTTCAATTACTACCGGGTGCTCGGCGACCGCCTGTTATGGGGCGCGGGGATTTCGGTGGATCTGCAAGAGCCGTCCGATCTTGGCGGATGGTTGCCGCGGCGTATCGCGTCGGTCTATCCGCAACTTGAAGGCGTTGGGATGGAAAGCGTCTGGAGCGGCATCATGGGGTTTGCGGTGCATCGCATGCCGCAAATCGGCATGCTCAAGCCCGGCGCATGGATCGCAAGCGCCTTCGGCGGGCAGGGTCTGAACACGACTGCAATGGCGGGCGAACTGATTGCTTCGGCGATCACGGAAAAAGACGATCGCTGGCGGCTCTTTATTCCGTTCGGACTGGTCTGGGCCGGCGGCTGGCTCGGGCGCGCCTATGCGCAGAGCGGCTGGTGGTCGCGCACCATGCGCGACCGCGTCGATGCCATTCGCCGGAAGAGCCCGAAGGTGGCTTAATTTTCCCGCCGCGCGAGGAAGGCGAGGCGCTCGAACAGATGCACGTCCTGCTCGTTCTTGAGCAGCGCGCCGTGCAGCGGCGGAATGAGTTTCTTCGGGTCGCGTTCGCGCAGCGTCTCGGGCCCGATATCCTCGACCATCAAAAGTTTCAGCCAATCCAGGAGTTCGGAGGTCGAAGGTTTCTTCTTCAGGCCCGGCACTTCGCGGATTTCGTAGAACATGCGCAGCGCTTCCGCGACAAGGCGCTGCTTGATGCCGGGGAAATGCACCTCGACGATTGCTCGCATGGTGTCGGCGTCGGGGAAGCGAATGTAGTGGAAGAAGCAACGGCGCAGGAACGCGTCCGGCAGTTCTTTTTCGTTGTTCGAGGTGATGACGATGATCGGGCGCTTGGCCGCCTTGATGGTCTCGCCGATTTCATAAACATGGAATTCCATGCGATCGAGCTCCTGCAGGAGATCGTTCGGGAATTCAATGTCGGCCTTGTCGATTTCGTCGATCAAAAGGAGTGGGCGCTGCTCGGAGGTGAAGGCGTCCCAAAGCTTGCCGCGCTTGATGTAGTTCCTGATCTCGGAGACGCGCGGGTCGCCGAGCTGGCTGTCGCGAAGCCGCGCGACGGCGTCGTATTCATATAATCCCTGCGCGGCTTTGGTGGTCGATTTGATATGCCACTCGATCAGCGGCGCTCCGATGGCGCGGGCGACCTCTGCTGCGAGAACGGTTTTTCCGGTTCCGGGCTCGCCCTTGATCAGCAAAGGGCGCTCGAGCGCGATCGCGGCGTTGACCGCAACTTTCAGATCGTCGGCTGCGACATAGCTCTTGGTACCTTCAAAACGCATTCTTCCGGCTCCGGGATTGCAACGGCGGCGCACCCTATTGGGCACACCCATTACCTGCAAGGCGTGAATGGAGCCGAAGGGGCTCGTGCCTGTTCCGCCCGGCAGAACTTGCCGGGGCGGCAAAGACTGCATCGCGCAGCCGCCCTAAAAGAATAAAATTACTCAATAATTACAATGACTTAAATAATGCGCGAGTTGGCACGGCCGTTGCCAATCGGTGTAAGGGCCCGCATGTGCGGCCGGCTTCTGGAGGAAGAGTTATGGGTATCTTCGGTGCAATGACGAACGCGGTCGGCGGCCTGCAGGCGCAGTCCTTCGCGCTTGAAAACATTTCCGGCAACATCGCCAATTCGCAGACGACCGGCTTCAAGCGGGTCGATACCAGTTTCGCCGACATGGTCGCGAGCTCCAGCGCTACCCGCCAGTCTTCCGGCGGCGTGCTTGCGCTGTCGAGACAGACCAATTCGGTACAGGGCGACATCCAGACCTCCAGCGTCAGCACCTATATGGCGATCAAGGGCGAGGGTTACTTCGTCGTGCAGAAGCCGACGAGCTTCCCGGACGGCAATCCGGTCTTCGTCGGCGTCGATCTCTATACCCGCCGCGGCGACTTCGAACTCGACAAGGACGGCTATCTCGTCAATGGCTCGGGCTATTACCTCAAGGCGCTTCCGCTCGATCCCGTGACCGGCAATCCGATCGGCAGCGTGCCGGAGGTGCTGCAGTTCTCCAATGACTTCCTGCCGTCGCAGGCGACGACCGTGATCGACTATCGCGCCAACCTCTCCAGCATGCCGCGGACGCAAGCCTATACCGCGAACCCCGACACGCCGGGCAGCGAACTCATCCATCCCACGGGATTCGCCAACACCAATCCGCTCGCCGCTGGCGACGGTACGGTCCAGGGTGCGGACGTAACCACCTTTCTGGAGCAGTCGATCGCGGGCGGCGCCATCACCGTTTACGACGCGCTCGGCAATGAGGTGAACGTGCAGATGCGCTGGGTGAAGACCGACTCTGCGGCAACCGGCGGTACCGACACCTGGGAGCTGTTCTATCTCGAGAACTCCAATGCCGGGAATACCGACGTTGCCTGGCGCAACGCAGGCCAAAGCTACACGTTCAACGCGAGCGGCGTGATGACCCCGAACGTGCCGGCCGTGACGCTGACCGGGCTCACGATCAACGGCGTCGTCATCGGCGACGTCACGCTCTCCCACGGTCAGTCCGGCGTTACGCAATTCGCCGACGCGAACGGTGTCGCCAAGGTCAACCGGATCGAACAGAACGGCTACGCGGCGGGTGAACTGACGTCGATTGCCGTCAACGACAAGGGTCGCGTCGTCGCGAGCTATTCCAACGGCCGCGCCATCGACATCGCGGAAATTCCGCTCGTTAGTTTCCTCGGCGAAAATGCCCTGAAGCGGCTCGACGGTGGTGCGTTCGAAGCGACGACAGATTCGGGCCCTCCGATCATGGGCGCTTCGGGCGCGATCGTCGGCAGCTCGCTGGAAGGCTCGAACACCGACATTGCGGACGAATTCACGAAGCTGATCGTAACGCAGCAGGCTTATGCCGCGAATACCCGCATCGTGACCACCGCGGATCAGATGCTCCAGGAAACCATCAACATGGTCCGCTAAAGCGGATGAAGGCGGTTAGGCGATGGGTCTGACAAGCGCATTATCGTCGGCGCTGAGCGGTCTCCGGGCGACGCAGATCGGCATCAACGTGGTCGCGACCAACGTCGCGAACGCCGAGACGCCGGGCTATTCGCGCAAGGTAGTATCGCTCGAAACCGCGACCGCGGGCGGTAGCGGCGTCGGCGTTCGCGTGGCCAGCGTCAACCGCGAACTCGACATCTATGTGCAGCGGCAGCTGCGCACCGAACTCGCCGGCTCGAACTATATCGATGTCATCGCGAAGTTCCGCCAGCAGATCGACCAGATGTATGGCGAGCCCGGTGCCGCGAGTGCGCTCGACACCATCATCAACGGCTTCGCCAGTTCGTTGCAGACGCTTTCCGCCGATCCGCAGTCGGTTGCGAGCCGGCAGGCGGTGCTCAACGCCGCGCAGGTCATGGCGCAGAAGCTGAATACGCTGTCCAGCGACATTACGATGATGCGCAATCAGGCCGAAAGCGGACTGGCCGACGCGGTCGAGCGTGTCAACGGATTGTTGAAGACGATCGAGAGCACGCAGAACCAGATCATTGCGCTCAGCGGTCAGGACGTGGAGCTGGGCGCGCTGCTCGACAAGCGCGACAATGCCGTGCTGGAACTGGCCGGGCTGATCGACATTCAGGTCACGTCGAACGGCAAGAACCAGATCTCGATTTTCACGAATGCCGGCACCAGCCTGTTCGATATGCAGGCTTCGCAGCTTGCCTTCGACGAGCGGCCGCTCAGCGCGCAATCCACCTGGAACGCCGACCCTTCGATTTCGGGCACCGGATCGATCAAGCTGGTGGCGCCGAACGGCTATTCGCTCGACCTGATCGCGGACCACTCGATCCGTTCGGGCAAGATCGCGGGGCTGCTCGAACTGCGGGACGATATTCTCGTCAAGGCGCAAGCCCAGCTCGACGAGATCGCCCATGCACTGGCGACCTCGCTTTCCAGCCGCTCCATCGACAGCACTGCTGCGACCTCGGGCGCGCAGAGCGGCTTCGAAATCGACCTCGCCTCGTTGCAGAACGGCAATTCGATCTCGCTCACCTATACCGACAATGCCGGGCCGACCACGCATCGCGTGACCATCGTGCGGGTCGACGATCCTTCGTCGCTGCCGCTCTCGAACACCCATACCGCCGATCCTGGTGATCAGGTCATCGGGATCGATTTCTCGGGCGGCGTTGCCGGCGCACTTGCGGCATTGAATGCCGCGCTGGGTCCCAACGTGCAGTTCGACAATCCGAGCGGCTCGATCCTGCGCGTGCTCGACGACGGTGGGCCGAACCTCGTCAATATCGATTCCTTGAGCGCGACGGTTACGGCGAGCACGTTGCAGTCGGGCGGTCCGACGCTGCCGTTCTTCGTCGACGGCAACTCCAATACGCTCTATTCGAATTTCATCGACGGCGGCGTGCAGCAGAAGCTCGGCTTCGCCGGGCGGATCGCGGTCAACGCGAACCTGCTCACCAATCCCTCCGGCCTCATCAATATCGATGCGAATACTCTGCCGGGAGATGCGACGCGGCCTGATTTTCTCTGGCAGCGGCTGACGGCGACCAATCAGTCGTTTTCCGCGAGTACCGGCATCGGCGGCGTCAATACGCCGTTCTCCGGCTCGGTGGTGAATTTCGCGCAGCAGGTCATTTCCCATCAGAGCACGGCCACCGACAACGCCTTGCGTCTGAAAGAAGGTCAGGACGTGGTGCTCAATTCGATCCAAGACCGTTACGCCGAAGGCACGAGCGTCAATGTCGACTCCGAGATGGCGCGGCTGCTGGCGTTGCAGAATGCTTATGCCGCCAATGCGCGGGTGATGACGGCGGTTAAGGAAATGTTCGATCTCTTGATGAGGGTCTGATCCGATGAATGCTTTGTCCTCGACCAGCCTCTCCACGACGATGGCGGCGCGCACCATCACGCAGATGCGCGACCAGCTCGCGGATCTGCAGCGCCAGCTCGGTACCGGAAAGAAGTCCAGCACCTATGGCGGCCTCGGACTTGGCGCCGGTCTCGTGCTCAATCTTCGCGCGCAGCTTTCCAGCACCTCTGTGGTCCAGTCCAACTCCTCGAATCTAGGCACGCGCGCGAAGCTGTTGAATATCTCGCTGCAGCGCATCGGCGAGCTTCGCAACGAGACGCGCGCCGATCTCAGCGCGCCATTCGACTATGCGCTGGTGCAGAACGGGCAAACCGCCGCGCAGCGGTCGGCGCTCGGCCGTCTTGGCGAACTGTTGAGCCTGCTCAATGCCGATGCGGGCGGCCGCTATCTGTTCTCGGGCCGTGCCACCGATACTAAGGCGACCGATACGATGTCGCGCATTCTCGAAGGCGAAGGCACGCAGGCCGGGCTGAAGCAGATCATCAAC
>CAUJKG010000357.1 GCA_963205465.1 Pseudomonadota bacterium
AATGGTCCGCCGACCATGGAGGAAATGCGGATCATTCTCGAGCCGGTCTGTGACGCGCTCGATTATGTGCATTCGCGGAAGTTCATTCATCGCGACATCGCGCCCGACAACATCATGATCCGCCAGGACGGCAGGCCGATGTTGATCGACTTCGGCGCGATCAAGATCATCGCGCAAACTGCGCAAACGCGCGCCGCTTCGGGTCGGAGTTACGGCGTCGCCAAACAGCATTATTCGCCGCCGGAGCAGATGGACGAGGATGCCGAGCTCGATCCGCGCGCGGACGTATATGCACTCGGTGCGGTGCTCTATCGTGCGGTAACGGGGCAGCCGCCGGTCGATGCCGACAAGCGCAAGAACGATCTCATCCTGAAAGGGGCCGACTCCTATGTTTCGGTGGCGCAGGCTTCGCGCATTCCGTTGTCCGAAAGCGTCATCAATGTCATCGATCGTTCGCTGGCGCTGAAGCCAGCGGAACGTCCGTCGAGCATTGCCGAATTTCGCGCCGGCATGATGGAGGAGGGATTTGCAACGGCGGTGATCGCGCCGGCGGTTACCACTCTGGTCGAGCCGATGCCGACGCCCGGCTTTTCAGGTCCCGGGCGGTCCGCCATGCCGGAGGAAGCTGCCCCGGTTCACGACAACGCTCCCACGAATTACCTGGATCGCAAAGAGGCAGAGGAGCTTGTGCGGCACGTGTCGCCGACAATGGCGGATTCCGTTCCGCCGATGCCGGACAAGCCCATGCGCAGCAGCCGGTCTTGGATCGGGATAGCAGCCATCGCTTCGGTGGTGCTTATCGTGCTCGGTATCGGTCTGGCGTCGATCGGTATGTTCTCGACACATACAACGACGACAACAACCACGACGAACAATCAGAGCACCCCGAACAATCAAAATACCCAGCAACCGACCGGCGACGTTCATCAACTGATCGCACGCGCGGACCGGCTCGCGCGCGAAAACAATCATCAAGGTTCCATCGATGCTTATACGCAGGCGCTGCGTTTGGTCGGTACCGACACCAATCTGCGTCTCCTGATTCTGCAGGGCCGCGCGGCGCGCTACGGCGTATTGAGCAAATATGTCGAGCAGATCGCCGACCTCAGCGATGTAATCCGTCTCGACGGTAGTGCGGCCAATTACAGTGCGAGAGGCCTGGCCTATTGGTTTGCTACTGAATACGACCGCGCGATCGCCGATCAGACCCGTGCGATCCAGCTCGATCCGAAGAATGCGAGCTACGTGTTCGAGCGCGGCCGCTCCAATATGTGGAAGAAGGATTACATCGCCGCGATCGCCGATTATTCCGATGCAATTCGTCTCAATCCGAATAGCGGTTATTATTATGCGCAGCGTGGTGCCGCACACCGCAACCGGAATGACTTTTCGCGGGCGCTGAGCGACTATGACCAGGCGATCAAGCTCTCGCCCAACGATCTCTCTTATTACCGCGAGCGATCCGATGTTTATGTCGCGCGTGCGGACGCGACCCCCTCGACCCGTAGTTCCGACTTGAATCGCGCGAAGGCGGATATGGATTTCGTGATCGGCCGGGGCAACAATCTTGCATCGGATTACGAAAAGCGGGGGCTGATCCTCGAGAGACTCGGTAACCGCGTGGAAGCGATTGCGGATTTCCGTGCCGCGTTGGCGCGTGATGCCAACCGTACGGCCAGCAAGCAGGCGCTGCAGCGGCTCGGCGGTTAAAACGGGATGATCTCTTCCGAAAACCGCTTCGCGCTTTTCGGGATCATGCTTGCGCGTAGCCGCCGCTATAAATGATCGCGGAGAGATCGCCGTGGTCGATCCGCGCGGCGGCAGCGGCGGCGACCGCTGGCTTGGCGTGAATCGCGATGCCGAGGCCCGCGGCCGTGATCATGTCTAGATCGTTCGCGCCATCACCGATGGCGATCGTCTCTTCCGCGCGAATGCCGAGTTTTTTGGTCAGTTCCTGCAACGTCGATAGTTTCGCGGCGCGGCCGAGGATCGGCTCCCTGACGGTGCCTGCGAGTTTGCCGCCTTCCACCAACAGTTCGTTCGCGCGGTTCTCGTCGAAGCCGAGCTCTCGCGCGATCACTTGCGTGAACAGCGTGAAGCCGCCGGACACGAGACAGGTGTGAACGCCGTTCGCCTTCAGCGTGGCGATCAGTTCCTTGCCGCCGGCGGCGAGGGTAATTTTTTTCGCAATGGTTTCGTCGATGACCGCGAGCGGCAGCCCCTTCAGGAGCGCGACGCGCTCGCGTAGCGCGGGCTCGAACGGCAGCTCACCCCGCATCGCCCGTTCGGTGATCGCGGCGACGTGGGCTTTCAGGCCGGCGTAATCGGCCAGTTCGTCGATGCATTCCTGATCGATCATGGTGGAGTCCATGTCGGCCACGAAGAGCTTCTTCCGGCGGTATGCGGTTTCCTGCACGATGACGTCGATCGGAGCCGGCGCGAGTGCGGCGCGGACGAGGTCGCTGATTTCTCGCTCCTGCGCGCCGGGACCGGGGGCGAAGAAGATATCCGCCGCTATTCCGGGCCTGAGCACGCTTTCCGAAATCGCGTTAGGAAGAAGCGCGCGGGCTTTCGCAAGTGCTGCGGTATCGACTGCCGGGTGTTTGGGATTGCTGACTAAGGTCGCGACGTGGGACATGGGACAAGGATGACTTTGAAAAACGCGGTGCTTATTGCAGGGCCTACGGCGAGCGGCAAGTCCGCCCTTGCGCTGGAGCTGGCCGCACAGACGGACGGCGTCATCATCAATGCCGACTCCATGCAGGTCTATCGAAACTTGCGGATCATCACGGCGCGGCCGAGCGAAGAGGAGATGCTCCGCGCGCCGCATCTGCTCTACGGACATATCGACGCCGCGGAAATCTATTCGGCTGGCCGCTGGCTACGTGAAGCCGAGCAGACCATTGCGACCGCACGCGAAGCTGGCAGGCTGGCGATTGTGATCGGAGGCACCGGCCTCTATTTCAGCGCCTTGCTCAAAGGGCTGTCGGCGGTGCCGGAGGTGTCCGCCGAAGTGCGGCAGCAAATCCGCGATCTCGGTGAAAAGAACAGCAACGAGGTGCTGCACGCCATGCTGCTTGCGCGCGATCCGCGCACGGCTGCGGAAATTCGCGTCTCCGACCGGCAGAGAATCCTGCGTGCGCTGGAAGTGATCGAGGCGACGGGCAGGGGGCTTGCGGAATGGCGCGCGGAGCCGGGCGTGCCGGTGCTCAACACCGGCATGTACCGGGCGATCTTCCTTGCAACCGACCGCGATGCGCTGGGAAAACGCGTCGACGCTCGCTTCGATGCAATGCTGGAAGCAGGTGCGCTCGACGAAGTGAAACGCCTCAAGGCACGCAATCTCGATCCGCGCATGCCTGCGATGAAGGCGCATGGGGTGCCGTGGCTGATCCGCTATCTCGACGGAGAGATCTCGCTCGAAGAGGCGGCGGCGCAAGGCAAGCGCAACACGCGTCAATATGCCAAACGGCAGGAGACGTGGTTCCGCAATCAGTTGCCGGAGTTTCAATGGGCGAGGCCGGAGGAAGCGATGGAGCGGCTCGCTCTGTCCTTGCCATAAGATTATTTATTCCGCCG
>CAUJKG010000358.1 GCA_963205465.1 Pseudomonadota bacterium
GACCCGATTGACGATACGGAACTCGGTTCGCATCGCTTCGGCAAAGTCGAGCGATACGACACGTTGCACATGCTCGAAGGCAATCTTGAGGCTGACCGGAGACTTCTGCCGGATCGTGCGCGCAAACTTCGCGGCCTCTTCGCTCATCTCGCCGTCCAGCGCCGCGAGGATTTCCTCGACCGACGAGAGCGCGAAGATGCGATCGATCAGCGGATGATTGTCTTCGAGACTTCCCTTGCTCTTTCCGTCGGCGAAGGTACTCAGAATTTCCGGCACGCTCTCGTCCGTCGTCAGTGCGCGCTGCAGTTCGGAGAATTGCGAGGACTCGATCCGGTGCGTCGCCAACCCGCAATAGACGCCATCATCCGCGTTCACTCGGAATCCGGTCAGCCCAATCCACATACCGATCTTCCCCGGCAGGCGCGGCAGCACATACGTCGCGCCGACATCCGGGAAAAAACCGATGCCGACTTCCGGATAGGCGAACGAGTAGCGGTCGCCCGCTACACGATACATGCCATGCACCGAGAGCCCGACCCCACCGCCCATAACGATGCCGTCGATCAGCGAGACATAGGGCTTCGGATAATGCTTGATGCGATAATTGAGCGTGTATTCATCGCGCCAGAAGTCGATCGATTTCTGTATCTCACCGGCTTTGTACTGCTCATACAAAGCGCGAAGATCGCCGCCCGCGCAGAACGCACGCTCGCCCGCCGCCCGCACCACCACGCGGCTGATGGCGCTGTCGTTTTCCCAGAGATCGAGCTGCTTCGCGAGTTGCCGGACCATGTTGTCCGTCGCGGCGTTCAGCGCATAGGGGCGGTTCAGCGTGACGAAGCCCGCACAACCGCGCCGCTCGAACAGGATTTCCGGCTCACTACTCATGATCAATTCGCCAGCATCTCGCGCGCAATGATGACGCGCATGATTTCATTGGTGCCTTCGAGAATCTGATGCACGCGCACATCGCGCAGCACCCGCTCGATCGGATGGTCGCGCAGGTAGCCATAGCCGCCATGCATCTGCAGGCAGCCGTTCACGATCTCGAAGCCGACATCGGTGGCGCGGCGCTTCGCCATCGCCGCCATGCGCGTCGCGCCCGGCGCCTTATCGCCGACTTTTTGCGCCGCCGCCCACAGCAACAGCCGCGCGCTCTCCAACTCGGTAGCGAAATCGGCGATCCGAAACTGCAACGCCTGAAAATCGGCGAGCCGCGAACCGAACTGCTTGCGCTCGCGCATATATTCGATGGTGCGGTCGAGACAGAACTGCGCTCCGCCGAGCGAGCATGCGCCGATATTGAGCCGTCCGCCGTCGAGACCGGCCATCGCGATGCGGAAGCCCTGCCCCTCAGTGCCGATCAGGTTCGCCACCGGTACGCGGCAGTCATTGAAGATCACGGCCGCAGTCGGCTGCGACTTCCAGCCGAGCTTCTGCTCCTGCGCGCCGAACGAAAGCCCAGGCGTCCCCTTTTCGACCACGATGCAGGAGATACCGCGCGGCCCCGGCTCTCCGGTCCGCACCATGCAGACATAGATGTCGGACGCGCCGCCACCGGAGATGAACGCTTTCTCGCCATTCAGCACGTAGTGATCGCCATCGCGCCGCGCGCTGGTGCGGAGCGAAGCCGCATCCGAGCCCGCGCCTGGTTCGGTCAGGCAATAGCTGGCGAAATGCTCCATGGTGCAGAGCTTCGGCAGGAAGCGCTGCCGCACGTCCTCGTTGCCGAAGGTATCGATCATCCAGGCCGACATGTTGTGGATCGAGATATAGGCGGCAGTCGAGGTACAGCCCTGCGCCAGCTCCTCGAAAATGATCGCGGCATCTAACCGGGTCAGCGCGGAGCCACCGACGTCTTCCTTCACGTAGATACCGCCGAAGCCGAGCGCTGCCGCCGCCCGCAGCTGATCGATCGGAAAAATCGATTGTTCATCCCATTCGCGCGCATGCGGCATCATCTCGTCGCGGGCAAAGCCCCGCGCTGCGTCGCGAAAAGCCTGTTGTTCTTCTGAGAGTTCAAAATCCATGGTGCGAATATGCGTGGGATTGGCCGCAGGTCAACGTGGCTGATGACACCCTCATCCGTCGCCCGGCCAAACGGGCTTCAGCAAGCGCGAACCGGGAGGACGCGAGCAAGTTTGGCTCAACCGCCCCGACGCGATAAAAGACGCAGAAAGCGCAACCCCGAGGAGCAAAGCCAGCCATGCCGCCAATCACAGGCAAAGCCCGCCCTGCCGACGTCGTGCCCCTTTCCACCGAGAAGAACACCAATCTCGGCCTGACCACGCGGATGCGCCGCAACCGCCGAACCGACTGGTCGCGCCGGCTGGTGCGCGAGAACGCGCTTACCACCGACGACCTGATCTGGCCGCTCTTCATCGCGGAAGGCACCAACTACCGCGAGCCGGTCGCTTCCATGCCCGGGATCGAACGCCTCTCGGTCGATCAGGCCGTGCGCGAGGCCGAGCGGGCGATGAAGCTGAAAATCCCGGCGCTCGCGCTGTTCCCGAATACGCCGCGTGAGCTTCGCGACGAAACCGGCTCCGAAGCGCTGAACCCGGACAACCTCGTCGGCCGCGCGCTGCGCGCCATCAAGAAAGAGTTTCTGGAGATCGGCCTCGTCGCCGACGTTGCGCTCGACCCCTATACGTCACACGGCCACGACGGCGTAATGAAAGACGGCGTGATCCTGAACGACGAGTCGGTCGCGCTGCTCGCCGAACAAGCGCGCTTGCTTGCACAATGCGGCGCCGACGTCGTCGCCCCGTCCGACATGATGGACGGCCGCATCGGCGCGATCCGCGCAGCCCTCGACGCCACGAATTTTCAGGACGTGCAGATCCTCGCTTATGCCGCGAAATACGCAAGCGCCTTCTACGGACCGTTCCGCGACGCCGTCGGCTCCAATGCGACGCTCATCGGCGACAAGCGCACCTACCAGATGGACCCCGGCAATAGCGACGAGGCGCTGCGCGAAGTCGCGATCGACATCGAGGAAGGCGCGGACATGGTGATGGTGAAACCGGGCCTGCCTTATCTCGACATCGTCTGGCGCGTGAAGGAAGCCTTCGGCATGCCGACCATGGCCTATCAGGTGTCCGGCGAATACGCGATGATCGAAGGCGCTGCGCGGAACGGCTGGATCGACGGCGACAAGGCGATGATGGAAAGCTTGCTCGCCTTCAAGCGCGCGGGTGCGGATGCGGTGCTGACTTACTTTGCGCCAAGGGTGGCGGAGAAGCTGAAGACATAACGGCTCGGAGTCCGCTGTTCTACCGTTGAACGATGCTCCATCCCGTGACCCCTCCCGTGTGAAGGGAGTGCCCTACCGTTCAAATAATCCCGAAGGGAAAGTTGGCGCGGACGAGGGCTAGAACCTAGAGTCCTGCCGCCACCCACACCACCCTCACACTCATAAACACGTTGATGAGCGAGCCGATGGTCCAGAGCGTTGCGCGCATGTCGTGCGTCTGCGCGGTGTAATACGCGGCGAAGTGCAAGAGCCGCGAGATCGCGTAACCATAGAACAGCACCTGCGCGAGCCATAA
>CAUJKG010000359.1 GCA_963205465.1 Pseudomonadota bacterium
GCGTGAGTTTCGCAGCGAGTATTTAAAGAGCGATTAACCTTAACTCTTAACCGTATTTTTTAATCATGGTTACGGCGCGTACACGGGTAGCGCCACAGAAATGCACGCTTTCGCGCATGAGCGTTAACGCGCGTTAAGAAAGAGATTAACGGCAACTAAAGAGATGGTTTCCGAAAAGTTAAAAGGAGCTGCGAGGAAGCAACTTCAAGCCGCAGCTTTTGCAACCGCCGCAACGATCACATCGACGACTTCTTCGACGAGTTCGCGATCGTCGCCTTCCGCCATCACGCGGATGACCGGTTCGGTGCCGGAAGGACGGATCACCAGGCGTCCGGCTTTTCCAAGACGGCGCTGCGCGGCGTCGATGACGCCGGCCACGGAAGCATTCTCCAGCGGTTTGCCCGACGAATAGCGCACGTTCTTCATGATCTGCGGCAAGGGATCAAAGCGATGGCAGACCTCCGAAACCGGCTTGCCGGATTTCTTCACCATCGCAAGCACTTGCAATGCCGCGACGAAGCCATCGCCGGTAGTCGCATAATCGGAGAGAATGATGTGACCCGACGGCTCGCCACCGACGTTGAATCCGGTCTCCCGCATTTTCTCGAGCACATAGCGATCGCCGACTGGCGTGCGCACGAAGCCGATGCCCAATTGTTCGAAATGGCGTTCGAGGCCGAGGTTCGACATCACGGTCGAAACCACGCCATCGCGCGCGAGCAATCCTTCGGCGCGGAAACGCTCGGCGATCAGCGCAAGCAGCTGGTCGCCATCCACCAGATGACCCTTCTCATCGATGATCACGACGCGATCCGCGTCACCGTCGAGCGCAATACCGATATCCGCGCGCATCTCGCGCACTTTGGCCGAGAGCGCTTCCGGCGCAGTCGAACCGACGTCACGATTGATGTTGAAGCCATCAGGATCGACGCCGATGGAAATGACTTCCGCGCCGAGCTCCCAGAGGCCCGCGGGCGCGACCTTATAAGCTGCACCGTTCGCGCAATCGACTACGACCCGCATGCCTTCAAGCGAGAGGTTGCGCGGCAGCGTGCGCTTGGCGAATTCGAGATAGCGCTCGTAAGCACCATCGATGCGCTTGGCGCGACCGAGATCGCCCGGCTGCGCAAGACGCTTCGAGAGATCGCTCTCCATCAGATCTTCGATGTCCTGCTCGATCGCGTCGGTGAGCTTGTAACCGTCCGGCCCGAACAGCTTGATGCCGTTGTCGTCGTAAGGGTTGTGCGACGCCGAGATCATGACGCCGAGATCGGCCCGCATCGAGCGCGTCAGCATCGCCACCGCCGGCGTCGGCATGGGGCCGAGCTGAAACACATCCATCCCGACCGAGGTGAAGCCCGCGACCAGCGCCGTCTCGATCATATAGCCGGAGAGGCGCGTATCCTTGCCGATCACGACGCGATGGCGATGTTCGCCCTGCTGAAACGCGAGACCCGCTGCCTGCCCGACCTTCAACGCCAGTTCCGGCGTGATCACGCGATTCGCGCGGCCGCGGATACCGTCGGTCCCGAAGTGCTTTCGTGCCATCATATAGGTCTCCAGACGAGGTTCCGCCGCTTGCGAGAGGGCATAGCCCGCCGGTTGTGCCGAGACTAGTGCGCTACCGCAGGCTTGCCCTCAAATATTGTGAGCGATGTTAACGATGCCACGGCCGAGGCGAATTGGGTTAAGATTTGCCCGACCTCGCCCTTTTCGAAGGTGAAGCATGAAAGCCGTGCCCCTCCGCACCCTCCTCCTCGTCGCGGCAATGCAGATGATCGCGGGGCACGCCTTCGCTCAGGAGAACAGGTCGCCTTTGCCCACGCACCTGCCGCTCGGCAAGGAGGTCTGTTACGGGCGCGTCTATGACGCTTCCCATCTCGCGCGGCATCCGAAGCAACGCGTGACTTCGCTGCATGTGTTTCGCGATCTCGATCCCGATCAGAATACCGAGGACACACCGCAGACGCGCGAGGAAGTCCTCAAGACCGATGGCGAAGGCGGCGTGAATGTCAGCGCTTTCGTGCGCTTCAAGAACCGCAAGGGACTTTTCTGGAACGGACTGAACTGCAACAAGTCCGCGGACGGGAAATTCGTCCGCTGCGGCATCGACTGCGATGGCGGTTCGTTCGAGCTGCGCACGCGCGGCAAGAATCTTCATTTGACCAACGAAGGCTTCGTACTGATCGGCGGCTGCGGCGCTTCCGAGGAGGAATACGAGAACCAGGTTCACTTCCTGCCCGGCGCGGACGACAAGACGTTCCTGCTCGAACCCTTGCCGCTCGCACAATGCGCGGCTTTGCGCGATCAGGTGAAGCCGGCGTTTGCCAAGATGGGCAAGGCGCTGCGCATTCGTTTCGAGACGCAGGAAACGGTCTGCTATTCCCGCACCTATGATGACGCACACCTGAAAAAGAACCCGCAGCAGAACGTGCGCAAGATCGCGCTGTTGCGCGCTGCCGGCGGCAAGGACGTGCATAAGGATGCGCCGAGCTACGAACTGACGTTCAAAATCGAAACCAAGGACGGCAAGCAGTTCACCAAGACTGCGAAATGCTATCCCGACCGTTACACTTACACCTGCCCAGTGAAGGCCGAGGCCGATACAGCCAAGGACTTCTATGTGACCCGCGCTGGGGATAATGCGCTGACGATCCGCGATCGTGCCGGCAAGCTCACGGACTTCTTCGGCGCGAAGCTCGGCAAGGACGACCGGCTATTCAGGCTCGAAGCAAGTGCGCCGGCCGCCTGCGCATTGAACTGACGGGAGTCGTCAGTTCGCAACGCGCTTCAGGATGACGATGGCGAGATTTCCATCGGGAAGAAAATCTTTCTTCGTCATCTCGAAGCGGGTCGGACCGGTCTTACGGACATTCTCGCCGCAGAAGCTGACCAGATTCTCAGGCGCGCCCTTATCGACGACGAGGCGGAAATCGCCGATCGGGCCGGACCAGTTCGCGCCGGTCTTCAGGATGTATTCGATCCGCTGCTCCTGAAACGGCACGCCGAGTTCGGGCTTCGCGTTTTTCGTGGCGCGGGCGATCGCGGCAAGAAAATCCTTGTCGATGCAGTATTTGCGTAGCTGCGCTTCATAAGCGGCGTCTTTGGTGGCGTAAGGCGAACCATACGAGGTGCCAACGGTGGCGCCGACGCTCGGCTTGTAACGATGTTCGACCACGATTTCCTTGCCCGCTGGAAAAGTCTGCAGCCAGTAATACGTGGTCTGCAAGGCCCAGCGCGCACCGAGATGCTTCTCCATGCCCTTGCCGGCGTCGAACTCCTCAATTTCGGCAAGTCCTAGCTGGATCAGTTCGTTCCATTTCGCTTGCGGCAACCGGTCTAGCGCCTCATTGGTTGCCTTCAAATGCGGCGCGAGCGGAATTCCGAGTTTGCGCAACAACGCGGTGCGATCGATACCCGCGGCAAGCACCCGCTGCTCGACCTCGGGCGCGACCTGCTTGCCGTCGACGCGGGTTTCGAAGGCGAGAATGTTCACCGGGTCTTCGGTCGGAACGGAGATGTTCGTCTCCATGCTGTCGATACGGATTTCCGGCATCGGGAACGCAACGAGAGTCGTCACGTCACGCTGCGACTTGTTGAAGAAGCGATAGCGCACGCGCACTTCTTCGGCGGAGATGAACAGATCTTCCGCGCGCATCTCGACATCCGGATTGGTGACGAAGATGAGCCCGCTATTGGTCAGCTCGGCTGAGCTGTCATTGCCGCGCACCGGAGCTGAGGCAAACGCCAAAACAAATGCCGCCATCGAAACGATGGCGGCACCGGTTTTCAGTTTCGAGACATTAAACATGCCAACGCCGGATTATGCTTGCGGTTGCGGCTCCATCGGGCCGGAAGCATCGCCGGGACGCGGACGATTGCCTTTCGGCACCGCGGTCGAACGGGGCGCCGGCGCTTCGGCGGGCTCGCCGCGCACCGGCGGCTTGCCTTCCAGAAGGTCCCGGATTTCGTCGCCGGAAAGGGTCTCGTATTCGATCAGACCCTTCGCCAGCACTTCAAGCTGCTCGCGCTTCTCGGTGAGGATCTTCGTCGCTTCCGCGTAGCCTTCCTCGACCAGGCGGCGCACTTCGTTGTCGATCTTCTGCGCGGTCGACTCCGAGATGTTCTGCGTGCGCGAAACCGAGTGACCGAGGAAGACTTCTTCCTGGTTCTCGCCATAAGCGACGGTGCCGAGTTCCTTGGAGAAGCCCCAGCGCGTGACCATCATGCGGGCGAGACGGGTCGCCTGCTCGATGTCGGACTGCGCGCCGGAGGTGACCTTGTCGTGGCCGAAGATCATCTCTTCGGCGACACGGCCGCCCATCATGATGGCGAGACGCGAGGTCATCTGCTCATAAGACATGGAAAGCTTGTCGCGCTCCGGCAACTGCATGACCATGCCGAGTGCGCGGCCGCGCGGGATCACGGTCGCCTTGTGCACCGGATCGGTCGCCTTCACGTTGAATGCGACGAGCGCATGCCCGCCTTCGTGATAGGCGGTGAGCAGCTTCTCGTCTTCGGTCATGACGAGCGAGCGGCGCTCCGCACCCATCATCACCTTGTCTTTCGCGTCTTCAAACTCGTGCTGCGTGACCATGCGCTTGTTGCGGCGCGCAGCCATCAACGCAGCTTCGTTGACGAGGTTCGCAAGGTCCGCACCGGAGAAACCGGGCGTGCCGCGCGCAACCGTTTTCAGGTTCACGTCGGGCGCGATCGGCACCTTGCGGACATGCACTTTCAGGATCTGCTCGCGGCCGGTGACATCCGGGTTCGGCACCACGACCTGACGGTCGAAGCGGCCCGGACGCAGGAGCGCGGGATCGAGCACGTCGGGACGGTTGGTGGCGGCGATCAGGATGATGCCTTCATTCGCCTCGAAGCCGTCCATCTCTACCAACAATTGGTTCAGCGTCTGCTCGCGCTCATCGTTGCCGCCGCCGAGGCCAGCGCCACGATGGCGGCCGACCGCGTCGATTTCATCGATGAAGATGATGCAGGGCGCATTTTTCTTCGCCTGCTCGAACATGTCGCGCACGCGGCTCGCGCCGACGCCGACGAACATTTCAACGAAGTCCGAGCCCGAGATCGTGAAGAACGGCACATTGGCTTCGCCCGCGACCGCGCGCGCGATCAGCGTTTTACCGGTGCCCGGAGGGCCGACTAGCAACACGCCGCGCGGAATGCGTCCGCCGAGGCGCTGGAACTTGCCGGGATCGCGCAGGAATTCGACGATCTCCTCGAGGTCGGATTTCGCTTCATCGACACCAGCGACATCTTCGAAGGTCACGCGGCCGTGCGCTTCGGTCAGCATCTTGGCGCGCGACTTGCCGAAGCCCATCGCCTTGCCGCCCGCACCCTGCATCTGACGCGAGAGGAAAATCCACACGCCAATGAGCGCGATGAACGGCAGCCAGGAAATCAGGAGCGAGACGAACCACGGCACCTGCTCGCCCTGCGGCTTTGCAGTGATCGCGACCCCCTTGCCGTAGAGGCGCTGGATCAGCGACGGATCGTTCGGGGCATAGGTCTGGAACTGACGGCCATCGGTAAAGGTACCGGTGATCTCGTGGCCCTGAATGACGACATCCCGGACCTTGCCACCCTCCACTTCGGTCAGAAGCTGGGAGAAGGAAATGTCGTTGGTCATCTGCCGCTGGCTCGGGTTCTGGAACAGCGAGAACAGCGCGAGCAGCAAGAGCACGATGATCACCCAGAGGGCGAAATTCCGCAGGTTGGCGTTCATGAAGGACCTTTCGCGGTGCCTTTTGGCCGGATTTTCAGGGACGCAATCCTAGCCGAGGCCGATTAAAGCCGGTTTACGATGGAATGTAGGCGCGGGCCCCTGCCTTGCCAAGGGAACGCAACTGCGAAAGCGACGGAAATATCCTTATCGGTCAGGCTTTTCGCGATCTTTTTACCGGGCGGGGAACCGCTTTTCGCGGCGGCGCGGCTGCGACAACGAGTGCCGCCTCCGAGAGTGTCACCGCGGCCCCCGCGAGCGTCCGCTTGATCTCCTCGCCCGCGCGGTAGGCCGCAACCAGCGCCTCGAACAGCGCCTCCACCTTGGCGAGTTCCGCGGGGCCTTCGATGCCATGGGCGTCGATCGCCTCCCGCAGCATGCGGATCGAAAGCTCATCCGGCATCAGGAAGAACCCGCGCGCCTCAAACGCGCGGCCTTCCGTACAATCCGTCCGCAAGGCGAAGGCTGCTTCCTCGGCAAGGCGATTGAGCGCCGCGTTCGCGCGGCCTAGCCGCTTCGCCATCAGCGCAAGATTGGCGGCGTCGATCCCTTCCTTCGCCAGCGCCGGCGCAAGCTTGCGCAGACGCGCGCGCAGATATTTCGGATCCTTGTTGGTCGGATCACTCGCATAGGGGATCCGAAGCTTCTTCAAGGTCGCAACCAGCCGCGCCTTCGGCAGATCGAGAAACGGCCGGCCGATGAAAACGCCGTCGCGTTTATGGACACGGCGGATACCGGCAAGCCCGCCAAGGCCGGAGCCGCGGCCCATCCGATGCAGCACCGTCTCGGCCTGATCGTCGCGCGTATGCGCGGTCATCA
>CAUJKG010000360.1 GCA_963205465.1 Pseudomonadota bacterium
TTTCGCGCGCTTCGCGGGCTCCGATCTTTGGCCCGAAGGCGACGATGAGATCGAAGTCATGCGCTGGCTGTCCTGGGGCACGCAGCACTTCACGCGCCACGCCGGCCAGCATTACTTCGAATATGTGATCAAGCCATGGCTTGGCGGAAACCTCGGCGCGCCCGATCCCGCGAGCGCCGAGGAAGCGACCAGGCAATGGCGCCCGTTCGCCGCCGTATTGAACGATCATCTCTCAGGCCGGAAATATCTGCTCGGCGACCGGCTCACCATCGCGGACTTCTCGGTCGCGATCACGCTGCCTTACGCAAAGAAGGCGAAGATTCCGCTGGAGGATTATCCGCACGTCGCGCGCTGGCACGATCGCCTGAACGAGTTGCCGGCCTGGCGCGATCCCTTCCCTTTGCCGGTTCCCGAAGCGCTGGCGGCGTGAGACAACGATCATGACCCTGCGCTTTCATTTTCATCCGCTCTCCTCCTACTGCCACAAGGCGCTGATCGCGCTGTACGAGAACGAGACCGCGTTCGAGCCGGTCGTGCTCAATCTCATGGCCCCGGAAGTCAGGGCCGCGTTCCGCAAGATTTCGCCGTTTGGGAAAATGCCGGCGCTCGAAGACACCGGACGCGGGCATGTCGTGAACGAAGCGACCACGGTCATCGAATATCTCGACGAACATTATCGCGGCGCCACCCGCTTCATTCCCGCCGACGCCGATCAGGCCTGGCAAATCCGCATGTGGGACCGCTTCTTCGACAATTACCTGCATGACAGCATGCAGCGCACGGTCGGAGATAGTCTGCGTGCGGACGGCAGCCGCGACCCCTACACGGTCGAGCAATGCAAAAAGCGGATTTTCGAGTTCTACGGAATTCTTGAACGTCACATGGAAAACCGCGACTGGATCGGCGCGCAGTTCTCGCTCGCCGATTGCGCGGCAGCACCCGCGCTCTTTTACGCGAATACGATCTATCCGCTCGGCAGGGACTACCCGCATGCACGCGCTTATCTCAGCCGGTTGATGGAACGGCCGTCTTATGCCCGCGCGCTCGCAGAGGCCGAGCCCTTCTTCCACTTCTACCCGCTCGATCCGAAACCGCAACGCGTGCTCGCTGCCGTGTAACGGAGAAGCAGGTTCAACGAAACCAACAAAACGTAAGGAGTAAGGTCATGAAACTCGCCGCCCCCATCACCCCTTGTCTGTGGTTCGACGGTAACGCCAAGGAGGCCGCGGACTTTTATGTTTCGGTATTTCCGAACTCCAAACTCGGTAAGGTTGCGTACTATCCCGACACCGGGAAAGAAATTCACGGCATGGACGCCGGCAAGGTGCTGACCGTCGAATTCGAAATCAATGGCCAGGTATTCACGGCACTGAACGCAGGCCCGGAGTTCAAATTCAACGAGGCGGTTTCATTTCAACTCGCCTGCGAGACCCAGGCCGAGATCGATTATTTCTGGGACAAGCTGCGCCAAGGCGGCGGCGAGGAAGGCCCTTGCGGCTGGCTGAAAGACCGCTTCGGTCTGTCCTGGCAGGTGTTCCCGGCCATGATGAACAAAATTCTGTCGGAAGGATCACCCGACGAGCGCAAGCGCGTGATGGATGCCTTCATGAAAATGAAGAAGTTCATCATCGCCGATATCGAAGCCGCCCGCCGCGGCAAGGCGGCTTAAGCAAATCGAACACACCAAGGAGCGAGAACGATGGAATATGTCGACGGATTTCTCATTGCCGTGCCGAAGAAGAAGATGGCGGCCTATAAGAAAATGGCCAAGCTCGGCGCAAAAGTCTGGCGCGAGCACGGCGCGCTCGACTATCGCGAATGCGTCGCTGACGACGTGTCATGGGGCAAAAGAACTTCCTTTCCCCGCGCGGTGAAGCAAAAGCCCAGCGAAACCGTGATCTTCTCTTACATCATCTACAAGTCCCGCGCGCATCGCGATGCGGTGAACAAGAAGGCGATGAAAGACAAGCGCTTCGGGAAGATCGATTTCAGCAGCATGCCTTTCGATACCAAGCGCATGATCTACGGCGGCTTCAAGACGATTGTGACCTAACGCGCTTGGGGCTTGCCCCATTCGCGTAAATAAGGAACGCGAGACGATGACTACGACCGCAAAGACGCAATCCATGATCGGCAAGGAAGTCGTCGTCTCGCAGCTGATCGATGCACCGCGCGAGCGCGTATTCAATGCCTGGATCGATCCGGCGAAGCTCGCGCAGTGGTGGGGGCCGCACGGCTTCACCAATACCCGCTGCGAGATCGAACCGCGGCCCGGCGGAAGAGTTTATATCGAGATGATCCGCGACGCGGACGGCAAGATGTTTCCGCTCGACGGCGAAGTGGAAGCCGTTGAAGCGCCGTCACGCCTCGTTTTCCGCGCGCGCGGCTATAACCCGGCCAACGACAGCACCACGATCGAGGATCGTGTCACCGCAACCTTTGTGGAGAAGGAAGGCAAGACGCTCGTCACCGTGCATCTCTACGTGCTCGAGGTCGCGCCCGCCTTCATGGAAGCGGCGGAGCGCATGAGCGTCGGCTGGTCGCAGAGCCTGCAAAAGCTGGGGAGCTCCACCGCCAACAAGGAGTGAAACGGAAATGTTGATAGCAAGCGACGCAAAATATCAGGAGCGCAAGCCATGAGCCCACAGACAATCTTCCCTCACCTTTGCATCAAGGGTGCGAAGGAGGCCGTGGAATTCTACAAGAAAGCGCTGGGAGCGACCGAGGTCATGCTACTCCCGCATGAGGACGGCAAGCGGCTGATGCACGCAGCGCTCGACATCAACGGCGCACAGTTTTTCATGCACGACGAGTTTCCGGAATATGCGGAGAGCCACCCCGACAAGATCGGTTCGCCCGCGCGTCTCGGCGGCACTTCGGTGACCGTGCACCTATACGTCGAGGACTGCGACGCCGCCCACAAGCGCGCAGAGAACGCCGGCGCGAAATCGATCGTGGCGCCGCACGACGCCTTCTGGGGCGACCGCTACGCACAGGTCATCGATCCGTTCGGCCATTCCTGGAGCTTCGCGCATACGCTAAAGAAGAAAAGCTAAAAGACGCGCGGAGCCAGCCCCATGATGATGACGCCTTTTTATATCGTAATCGGCATCGGCGCGGTGATGATCGCAGCGATCCTGCTCGTGCTCGTGATCGCCGCGGCCAAGCCGAACCGCTTTCGCGTCGAACGCTCGATCGGCATTGCCGCGCCCCCCGGGAAAATCTTTCCGTTGCTCGACGATCTGAGACAGCAGCGGCTGTGGTCGCCCTACGAACAGAAAGACCCCGGCATGAAGCGGACCTATTCCGGCGCGGAAAGCGGCGCGGGCGCGATCTATGAATGGGATGGCGACAAGAACATCGGCGCCGGCAGGCAGGAAATCGTTAGCACCACTGCGAATGAAAGAATCGAAGGCAAGATCGATTTCTTCCGTCCCATGAAAGCAAACAATCGTTTCGAGCTTCTGCTGAGGCCCGCCGCCAATGGCACCAATGTCACCTGGGCGATCTTCGGCCCCATGCCTTTCTCCAGCAGGATCTTCTCGGTCTTCATGGACTTCGACAAAATGATCGGCAGCGACTTCGAAAAGGGATTGATAGAACTGAAGCAGGTTGCGGAAAGGTAGCGCACCGATGCCGCTTACGATCCTGCTGGCCAAGGTTTTCGGGATCGCCCTGATTGCGGTCAGCCTTGCGCTGATTGCGAAGCGCAGCTTTTTCGAAAAGATCACGCGGGACTTCCTGCAGCAGGATTTGTTGCGCCTCGTCATTTCGTTTTCGGAAATGGTCGCGGGCCTTTTCATTGTGGTCGGACACAATGTCTGGAGCCCGGCCCCCGCCGCGATCATCACCTTCCTCGGCTGGGTCTTCGTGCTCGAAGGCGGCAGCTATTTACTCCTGCCCCGGCACTGGACCGAGCGCTTCATCCAGGCCGTGAACCGTCCGCATTTTTTCGTTGCGAGCGGCATCCTCGGGCTTGTGCTCGGACTCTATCTCACGAGCTACGGCTTCGGCCTGTGGCCGCGACTGCCTTAACGCACCGATACACCTGTTCTCCCAATCGAGCGTTCGCCGGGGCGGTAAAGCGGCAGTGGCGCGCTTGCTTCACCGCTCCCGGGAAGGTCTTGTCAGCGACACTACTCTGCACTACAGAGTTCTCTGTAATTCTTCATGCGATCAGATTTGGAGCAAAACAATGCGCGTGGTCTTGGGAAGCCTGAAAGTCGTGCTTTGGCTGCTTGCCGCTGTCGGGGGCGTGGCGCTGATCCTTGCAATCATGATCGCAACGCCGCTCAAACTACCCGCGCCACTGCCGTTTATTGCCGATGCCGTGCGTCCAGTTGACTACGAGGGCCAGCCGCCAATGCTGGTTTTTCGCGCACGCGACGGCTCCTACCACGCCTAACGTCACTATCCTGCAACGACCCCCGTTACCGGCCGGGTGGCAGTGCTGATCCATGGCTCCTCGGGTTCGAGCCTGGCCATGCATCCGTTGGCAAAAGCGCTCGCGGCGCGCGGGGTCGAGAGTTTCGTGCCGGATATTCGCGGACACGGCGCTTCAGGTACGCTTGGCGATATCGGCTATCTCGGCCAGCTCGACGACGACATGGCCGATCTCGTCGCGCATATTCGCAGCAAGGGCGTGACTTTGCCGCTGACCCTGGTCGGCCATTCGAGCGGCGGTGGTTTTGCGCTGCGCGTTGCGGGTTCTCCCAACCAGAATTTATTCGTGCGCACGGTGCTGCTCTCTCCGTTCCTCGGCGTGACCGCGCCATCGACGCGCCCGAATGCGGGCGGCTGGGCCAGCCCCAATATTCCACGCATCATCGCGCTCAGCATCCTGCGCAATGCGGGGATCATTTGCTGCGAACAGCTTCCGGTGGTCGCCTTCGCAGTCCCGGAGAAGTTGAAAAATATTCTGACATCGCAATACTCGTTTCGGCTGCTCGCAAATTTCAGCGCGCATCGCGACTATCGCGCCGACCTGAACGGAGCAAAGGGACCGCTTACCTTGATCGCAGGCGCGAATGATGAGCTGATGTTCGCCGAGAAATACGATGAAGCCGTCAAAGGCACCGCAGCGAAGGCCGATATCCGGATTCTACCGGACGTCAACCACATGGACGTCGTCAGCAATGCCCGGGTAACAGCGGTGATCGCCGAAGACATCGCAACGAGATGAAGAACGAGAGCAAGCGCATGATCGATCGCAGCGAGGCCAGCTCGGCGCTTGCCGACATCGCAGAGATTGGCGCCCGCGTGCGCCAGTCGCTGTTTTATCGGCGCACGAGCGCGATGCTGATCCTGTGGGGTGCGCTGACTTTCGCAGGCTATCTCGGAATGTTCGTGGCTCCGTCGTTCTCGCGCTGCGCCTGGATTGCGATCATGATCCTGGGAATATGCGGGTCGGTCGTGATCGGCATGGTCAGCGCAAAGCGCCAGGGGGTGAACAATTTCAGCGCCCGGCTGTTGGTAGCGTTCCTGGTCTTTATTGCGTTCGGCTTGATCTGGAGTGTCGCACTTGGCGGATTCAGTGCCCGCCAACTCGGCGCATTTTGGACGAGCTACTTCATGCTGCCTTACATCCTGCTCGGCCTATGGCTGGGTTGGGCTTTCGTCGCGATCGGATTGAGCGTCATGGCGCTGACTTTCGCCGGATATTTCTATGCCGGCGACTGGTTCCCGCTCTGGATGGCTTTTGTAAACGGCATCGGCCTGATCCTCGGCGGCTTGTGGATGCGGCGGAGCTGACGAGATGTCGGAACTGAACGACATCATTCATCAGCCCTTGCGCCTGAAAATCATGGCTGCACTGAATGCCCTGCCGAAAGGCAAGGGACTCGAATTTTCTCATTTGAAAAAGCTGACCGGTGCCACCGACGGCAACCTCGGCGCACATATCGAAACGCTTGCCAAAGCGAATTATGTCGCGGTGACGAAAGCCTTCGTCGGCAAGAAACCGCAGACCACGGTCACCGCCACCGCCGCAGGCCGCAGCGCCTTCGCAAAGCACATCGCTTCGCTGCGAGAGATCATCGAAAGCGGAAACTAATCAGCCAGTACTCGGCGTCACGAATTTCAGCCCGACCACGCCCGCCACGATCAGGAGGAGGCAGACGATGCGCGCGACGTCACGCGATTCGTTGAACAGCCACATGCCCAGGATCGCGGTACCCACCGCACCGATGCCGACCCAGACGGCATAAGCCGTCCCTACCGGCAACGTGCGCAGTGCATATTCGAGAAAGACAAGACTCACGATCATGGACGCGAGCGTCCACAGCGAAGGCCAGAGCTTGGAAAATCCGTCGGTATATTTCAGGCCGATCGCCCAGCCGACTTCGAACAACCCGGCAATAGCAAGACTCGCCCACGCCATGAGAGGAACTCCCTGCGCGCAGGGTCGTCCCTGCAGAAAAAGAAAAACGGCGGGGTCGTCCCCGCCGTTTCGATCTTATGCGCGATCCGTAGGAAGGAAAAGCGCCGGTCAGCTGTTGAAGAACGTCTGCGTGCCATGCGACTCGATCGCGCTCGCACGCCGGCCGAGTGCGTGGATATAGGCCGCCGTGCGGCAGGAGACCTTCTTCTCCTGCGCGATCTGCCAGATCGCGCGGCCTTCGCGCACCATGATCTCATGCAAGCGGCGATGCACGTCTTCGAGCGGCCAGTAATAGCCCTGGCGGTTCTGCACCCATTCGAAATAGGAAACCGTAACGCCGCCGGCATTGGCGAGAATGTCTGGCAGCACCACGATGTTCTTTTTCGCAAGAATGGCATCGCCTTCCGGCGTTACCGGACCGTTCGCGAGTTCGAGCACGGCTTTCGCCTTCACCTGCTCCGCGTTCTTTTCGTGGATCATGTTCTCGAGCGCAGCCGGAACCAGAAGATCGCAATCCACGCCGATCAACGCATCGGGATCGAGCGCCGACACGTCACCGCCGATCAGGGACGTAACCGATTTGCCTTCTGCTTTCGCGGCGATCAGCCGGGCCACGTCGAGCCCAGCCGGCGACTGCACCGCGCCGCTCGAATCCGACACCGCAATGATCTTGTGGCCGTCGGCTGCAAGCAGCTTGGCAATGAACTGGCCGGCATTGCCGAAGCCCTGCACGACGACGCGCATCTGCAGGCCAAGACCCAGATCCTGCGCAAGGTCGCGCACCAGATAGTAGCCGCCGCGCGCCGTCGCATCGTCACGGCCGAGCGAGCCGCCAAGCGCGATCGGCTTGCCGGTGATGACGGCGGGCGAGTTCTCGCCAACGATCTGGCCGTATTCGTCGGCCATCCAGCCCATGATCATCGAGTTGGTGTAAACATCAGGCGCGGGAATATCGCGGTCGGGACCGATGATCCGCGCGAAGGCCTGCATGTAAGCGCGGGAAAGCCGCTCGAGCTCGGTCTTCGAGAGCTGACGCGGATCGATGCGCACCGCACCCTTGCCCCCGCCGTAAGGCAGATTCATTACCGCGCATTTGAAGGTCATCCAGAAGGCGAGCGTCTCGACCTCGTCGGCGTCGGACTCGGGATGAAAGCGGATGCCGCCTTTGGTCGGACCCCGCGTATCGTCGTAGCGGCAGCGCCAGGCGAGAAAGGATTTCCGGGAGCCGTCGTCCATGCGGATCATCAACCGCACCTTGGTGGTTTCCCGCGGATATTTCAGTTTTTCGAGAACGTCCGGGTCGATCTGTAAATGCCGCGCCGCGTCATCGAGGCGAACCAGGGCTACATCGAGAAGATTATCACCGGACATCATTGCTCCTGCGGGTTACTCGGTCTGCACAAAAAAACGTCAGACCTTTGGCACGCAGTTTCGCGGTCACGCAAGTTTCGGTGCCGAAAAAAAGAGCGGCTGCGCCTGCCTGTCGCGGCAGCGGTGGAATTTTATCGGGAGAATGGTGCGCGCGACAGGGATCGAACCTGTGACCCCTACCATGTCAAGGTAGTGCTCTACCGCTGAGCTACGCGCGCAAGGCCAAGGGAGGCACCCTATATCGACTGCCTCCGGCAGGGGCAAGGTGGGAGATCAGGCCGCCGCCAGCATTTTCTGGACCTCGTTGACAAGGTCTTTCAGGTGGAAGGGCTTGGACAGGACTTTGGAGTCCTCCGGCGCCTTTTTATTCTGGGCTTCGAGCGTGACCGCGGCGAAGCCCGTGATGAACATGACCTTGATGTCCGGGTCGAGTTCGGTGGCCCGGCGGGCAAGCTCGATCCCGTCCATTTCCGGCATCACGATATCGGTCAGAAGCAGCTCGAAGGGCTCCTCGCGCAGCCGCTGATAGGCGGAGCGCCCGTTGTCGAAATGGGCGACTTCGTAGCCCGCGTTGACCAGCGCCTTCACCAGAAAGCGGCGCATGTCGTTGTCGTCTTCGGCAAGGAGAATCTTCGGCATAGCGTCCCTTAGGTTCGGGGAATCGGGCCAGTTTATGGCTTACGCCCCTTGGGAACCATTTGAGGGACAGCCGGTAAATGGCCGGTGAAGGTGCATAAAGAATCCACCGGCCTTCACAAGGCCGCACCACCCTGCGAGAACCCCGAACCTGACGTTTTCCTTAATTCCCCGGAAGTCCGTCCATGAGCGCCAGCGTCGTCGAGGAATTGGCTCCGGCCTTCGATATCGAAGAGCCGTATACGGCGCCCGGGCCGGTAGTCTGCAACTCGCCCCATAGTGGCTGCCAGTATCCGGCCTCGTTCCTGCGCCAGAGCCGGCTCGACCTGGAGGCGCTCCGGCGCTCCGAAGACACCTTTGTCGATGAACTCTTCGCCGGCGCGCCGGCCCTCGGTATCCCGTTGATGCGGGCGCATTTCCCGCGCGCCTACCTCGACGTCAATCGTGAACCCTACGAACTCGACCCCCGCATGTTCGACGGCCGGTTGCCGGCCTTCGCCAATACCCGCTCGCTGCGGGTCGCAGGCGGGCTCGGCACGGTGGCGCGCGTGGTCGGCGATTCGCGCGAGATTTATCCGAAGCGCATTCCCGTCGCCGAGGCGATGATGCGCATCGAGCGGTTCTACAAGCCGTATCATCGCGCCCTGCGCCGCCTGCTGACGCGCGCGCAGGAGGCGCATGGGTTTGCGCTCTTGCTCGACTGTCACTCCATGCCGTCCAACGCCAGCGCCCGCGAAGAGCGCCCGCGCGCCGACATCGTGCTGGGCGATCGCTACGGGACGAGCTGCCCGGCGGAAATCACGGAGATGGTCGAGCACACGTTGCGCGCCCAGGGCTATACCGTTCTGCGCAACAAGCCTTATGCCGGAGGCTTCATCACCGAACATTACGGCGACCCCCGCGCCGGGCTGCATGCACTCCAGATCGAAGTGAACCGCGCGCTCTACATGGACGAACAGCATTACGAAAAGTCGGCGGGCTTCGAGGCGCTGCAGCACGATCTCAACGGCCTGGTGGAAGCCATCGCCGCCTTCACGCTCGCCGGTATCGTCGCTCTGCCCGACGCAGCCGAATAACCCTAAAGCGGTATGGCTTTTCATCGAATCGCCAACCAGCTTTAGTTCGTTGTTTGAGCATGATCTTTTCCGAAAACCGCTTCACACTTTTCGGGATCATGCCCCAAAGAAAAATGGCCGCTACAGTTGCCTGTAGCGGCCCAAGTCTAGGGAGGAAACGCCCAAGGAGGGCGGCGAAAACGCGACGCCATCGCGTATCGCACCGCAATAATATGCTCCCGCAGCGCAAAATAAGCAAGCACTACTTACATAACATTTTCGAAAATCAGCGGGCCACCCTGCCGCACCCAAAGGCAATAAAAATCAAATACTTAGCGGGAAACCGGCTTCTTGCCTGCAAAAATGTAACAGCTGAGAGACAAAGTCAGCAAAACCGCCTGCAGCGCAAAAGCCGCCTGATAGGCCACGAGCGGGTAAACGGTTGCATTCGGAGCGACGAATTCGATCAAAGCACCCGTCAAAAGCTGGAAGACGAAGGCCCCGCCCATGGTGGCGAGGTTGAACAGCGTTAGCCCGCGGCCCAGCAGCGCCGGCGGAAATAGGGCCCTCCCTTCGGCCACCAGAAGCGGCGCGTAGGACGTCACTAGGCCATAGAACAAGAACCACAGGGCCAGCCCGATGGGGCTCAACTTCCCCACAACCGCAATCCATATCAGGAAGGCGAGCGACAACCCCGCTCCCAGCGTAATAGGCGTGCGATAATTGCCGAAGATGCGGTCGGCCGGTCCCCAGATGAAAAGGGAGACCATGCTCGAGAACGCGAGCAGGAGAAGGTAAAAGCCTCGCGTCTCCAGATCGTAGCCGTAAACATGCGCGAGATAGGGGCCGCCCCACAGCCCTAGCGTCGTAATCAGCACCGCGTAGTTCGAGATGAACATGATGAACAGGGGCCAGAACGACGGCGTACGGGTTACGGCCAGAAGTCCACGCAGACTCTCGGCAAGATTTTCTTTCTTGTGCTCGACCACCTCTGGACCCGGCGGATCGTCGCTGACCCACCAGAGCACGATCAGACCGGACAATCCGGCAAGCACTCCGACGATTACGAAGCTTGCGCGCCAGCCCATCGTTGCGGTCGCAAAAGCCAGCGGTGTGGTCGCGGCGAGCAGTCCCAGCCCGGAAAGCCCGAGTTGCGCGCCGACGACGGTCGAAAAATATTTCGGCTGGAACCAGCGCGAATAGATCGCAAGCGGCGCCACATAAAAACTCGAACAGCCGAGCGCCATCAGCACACGTCCGAGCACGAGGGTGCTGAGATCCTGCCCGAGCGCAAAGACAACGCAGCCTGCCACCGCAAGCATGGTCGACCAGAGCATGGTTCGCCGGGGACCGAAGCGGTCGATCAGCATTCCAACGGGAATCTGCGCAACGGCAAAAGCCAGGAAGAAGGAACTCGCAAGCAGTGCAAGTCCGGCTGCGCTGATATTGAGTTCACTGACGAGGTTCGGCGCGATCACGCTGATCGCGCTGCGAAGGAACTGACTGACGAGCTGTGCCGTGGAAAGGACTGCGACGAGCCAGATACCGGCACGCAGATCGAGCTGTCGGGCAGCCGACGCTGGGCTGCCGGCGCTGCTCGCGCCGGTCGTCGGCTCCTCCTTCACGGGCAATCTCCCCAAAAACAGCGGGCATTCGCCCTGCTTTTCCGTTTTAGCCGAGTGCCACGGCCACGCCAGCACTTCAACTACCCGCGATGCAGCCGGGCGTTGCCCGGAGCACATGCCGACCGCTAGATTGGTTTCCGTTTAGCGATGGGAGAGATTCATGCGTTACCGGCTGGCCATCTTTGCGGCCCTGATTTCCGTTCTGGCGGCTACACCTGCGACCGCACAACTGAGCACCAAGCAGCGCACCGACTTCATCAACGATTGTCTTTCGACCTGCCGCAAGAACCCGCGCGTGCCGGAAGCGCAGCGCCCGGGATGCGACACCTATTGCGTGTGCGTGGCGAACGAAGCCGACAAGCTGTTCAACGAAGCGCAATACAATCAGATCAGCAGTGATTTTGCAGCTGGCAGACAGACCGCCGATATCAAGCGCTTTCAGGAACTGCCGCCAGCCTGCAATCGCAAAGCCTTCTCGCCGCGCTGACAAAATAACTCTCAGGCAAGCAGGAAATGAGCGCGGTCGATATTGCAGCTTTTGTCGATGAGCTGGCCAAGGTCGCGGGCGATGCGATCCGGCCTTTCTTCCGGACCGCACTTGCAATCGATAACAAGAGGCGCAAGGGCAGTTTTGATCCGGTGACCGCCGCCGACCGCGCCGCGGAAACGGCGATGCGCGCGCTCATTCGCCAGCAGTTTCCCACGCATGGCATCATCGGCGAAGAATTCGACGACGTGAAAGGCAGCGGGCCTTATACGTGGGTGCTCGATCCGATCGACGGAACGAAGTCCTTCATCGCAGGCATGCCGGTGTGGGGAACGCTGATCGGTCTGTGCAAGGACGAGGTCCCGGTCTATGGCCTGATGGCGCAGCCATTTATCGGCGAGCGCTTCACGGGCGATGGCGCAAGCGCGAAATATCGCGGACCCGCCGGCGAGCGGAAACTGATGACACGGCC
>CAUJKG010000361.1 GCA_963205465.1 Pseudomonadota bacterium
ATGCAGCACCGTCTCGGCCTGATCGTCGCGCGTATGCGCGGTCATCAGAAGATCGGCGCCAATTTCTTTAGCGAGCGAAGAGAACAGGGCGAAGCGCGCCTCACGCGCCGCCTCCTGCACGCCGGTGATCGGCTTTTTGCCCTTCCAGACCAGCGTGCGGTGAGGAATGCCGAGCTTTCCCGCCAGCTTCTCGACCGCTTTGGCTTCGCCTTTCGATGCGGCGCGCAGCCCATGATCAATCGTCGCCGCTACGAGTTCGGGACCACCGCCGCGCAGCGCACGCCATCTTGCAGCAAGCACGAGCAGCGCGGTCGAATCCGGCCCCCCAGAAACGGCGAGCAGCGTCTTTCTCGATCTGGCAAAATCATCGAACAGCGCGGAGAGCTCGCTCTCCGCGACCGGAATATTCTCAGCAGCCGATCCGCTTCTGCTCATTCTCGGCGTTCTTCTTCACCGTTGGCGAGGCTTTCGGATACTTCGAAAGCACCGCGCCGAGCGAACCGCAAGCGGCTTCTTTCTTGCCGAGTTGCGCAAGCGACTGGCCGAGGCGCAACAGCGCGTCCGGCGCGCGCTGAGTCTGCGGCCACTTGTTGTAGATATCGAGGAAGACTTCCGCCGCTTCCGAATATTTGCGCTGCATATACATACTCTCGCCGAGCCAGTAGCTCGCGAGCGGGATGTTACGATCGCTCGGATATTGTTCGATGAAGCCCCGGAACGACTGCTCGGCCGCCCCATATTCACGCCGCAGCACATAGCCATAGGCAAGGTCGTAGGCGTCCTTCGGCGAGTTCGTCGGCGGCAGCACTGCTTGCTGCTGGGGAGCTTGCTGCTGCGGCGGCTGGTTGAAGTTCTGGTTCGGCGACAACACCATCGGCCCTTGCGGCTGCTGCGGCGCGTTCTGCTGATACTGCTGCTGCGGCGGGATCTGGCCTAGGTTCTGCGGACGGCCGGGAGCCTGCGGATTGGCTTCCGGATCGAAGGCGTCACCCCGGCGCTGCGGATTCTGCTGCGGCTGGGATGGCGGCACGTTCTGCTGCTGGAACGGCGGCGGGGTCACAGCCTGTTGCTGCGGCGGAATGTTCTGTTGTTGCGGGCGCTGCTGCACGGGCTGCTGCGGCGCTTGCTGAACCGCACCACGTTGCATCTGCTGGATCTGATACTGCAACTGCTCGATCTGCCCGGTGAGCTGGCGCAATTGCTGCTCCAGCCGATCGACCCGGATCGCCAGATCGCCGTCGTCTTGCTGCTGTTGCTGCGGTGGGTAATCCGGCTGCCGGTTACCGAACGGAAACTGAGCCCATGCGGGCGAAGCGCAAACCAGCATCCCGGCGAAGACGAGCGCATAAATCTTGCGTGCAGCGTTGATGGTGATCATGGGTGCACCGATGGAACCCGTTTTGGCCCAAAGTTGGGCCGGTGAAACGCGAGAAGCCGGCGCCCTATGCAGGCACCGGCTTTTTTCAAGCAACAGAGGGAAGTCCCGGCTCAGGTGCCCGGCGCACTGTTCAGCACCGTGACGGCGCGGCGGTTCTGCGACCAGCAGGAAATATCGTTACACACCGCGACGGGGCGTTCCTTGCCGTAGGAGATCGTGCGCATGCGCGACGGATTGATGCCACGCGAGACCAGATAATCGCGAACCGTCTGGGCACGGCGGGCGCCGAGCGCAATGTTGTATTCGCGCGTACCGCGCTCGTCGGCGTGACCTTCCACGGTGAAGGCGTACTGACCGTATTGCTGCAGCCACTGCACCTGCTTGTCGAGCGTAGCGCGAGCCTGCGGGGTCAACTCCGACTGATCGCTTTCGAAAAAGACGCGATCGCCGACGTTCACGACGAAGTCCTGCACGCTGCCGGGCGTATTGGCATTGGCGTTCGGATTATTCGCATCGGCCTGGTTCTGGCTCGTTGAACACGCAGCCACTGCCAGCGTCACTGCAAAAAGTGCGGCGAAACGCGCGCCACGAACGAGCCGCATCAAAGCCGTCATACCGGTTACTCCTCAAATTCCCACGAAAGACCGGCCCACAGCCCGGGCCGGTCAAAAACCCCATAATTTTCGAATATTCCATCAACCTTGACGAAATCTTTGCGGCGCGGTCAGGGCGCGAAAACAAAGAATTTCGGGGCCGATTCCGTCGCGCATGGTTAGCGCGGGGTTAACGGGAACCTTTCGGCCTCATCCTAAGGAGCGCCGCGTCTCGAAGGATGAGGATGGGTCTCACGACAGCGGCGGCGACCAGGCCGGATCGGACGCATAAGACGGCGTCGGAACCTTGAGCTCGTTATAACCGGTGAGGTCGACGGTGAAGAGCGAGGGACCGGCATTGCCGCCCGGATCGCGGAAGAACATCAAGACGCGGCCGTTCGGCGACCAGGTCGGACCTTCGTTATGGAAGCCTTCGGTCAGCACGCGCTCGCCGGTGCCGTCCGTCTTCATGACGCCGATCGCAAACGAACCTTCGCCCTGCCGCGTAAACGCAATGACGTCGCCGCGCGGCGACCATACCGGCGTCGAGTAGCGCGCGCCGCCCGGCGGCGAGATGCGCCGCTGGTTCGAGCCGTCGGCATTCATCACATAAAGCTGCTGCGTACCGCCACGATCGGACTCAAACACGATCTGCTGTCCGTCCGGTGAGAAAGACGGCGCCGTGTCGATTGCAGGCGTCGCGGTGAGCCGCGTGGTGCGCTTGGTGCGCAGATCCATCAGATAAATGTTCGATGCGCCCTGCTGCTGCAGGCTCATGACCACGCTCTGCCCGTTCGGGGAGAAGCGCGGACTGAACGCCATGTTCGGGAAGTCTCCGACAATCTCGCGCTGCCCGGTCTCGATATTGAGCAACACCACGCGCGGCGGCTGGTCGCCGCGGCCGTAGGACATGTAAGTGATTTCCTGATTGGTCGGCGAGAAGCGCGGTGTCAGCACCAGTTCGTCGCCGCGCGTCAGATAGCGCACGTTCGCGCCGTCCTGATCCATGATCGCAAGCCGCTTCACGCGGCGGTCCTTCGGGCCAGTTTCGTCGACATAGACAATGCGCGTGTCGAAATAGCCCTTCTCGCCGGTGAGACGCTGATAGATGAGATCGGAAATGATGTGCGCGATGCGCCGCCAGTTTTCCGGCTGCGTCAGGAACTGCTGGCCGATCATGTATTGGCCGGCGGAAATGTCCCAGAGCCGGAAGGCGACCGAAAAGCGGCCGTCGCCCTGACGGATGACGCGACCTGTCACCAGCGTCTGCGCATTGATGACGCGCCAGTCCTGAAAGCGCGGCGCGACATCAATATTGCCGATGCGTTCGATGAAGGCGGCGGGATCCACCGGCGCGAACAGGCCGGAGCGGCGCAGGTTGTTCGTGATCACGCCGGAGATGCCGCGGCCGGTATCCTGCTCGCCCTGCCCGCCGACAAATTCGGTGATCGCGATCGGCAAGGGTTGCACAGTGCCGCGGGTGATATCGACCCGCGTTTGCGCAAGGCTCAGTCGCGGCGCGCCAAGCGCGAGCGCGGCCGTGCTGCCAGCAGCGAGAAGGAGATTGCGGCGGGAAAGTTGAGCGGTCATGACGTGAAGCCTCAGGGTGGCCGTAAACGGATCAGGCGAATTTTCGTTGCGTCAGCCGCGCACGGTCTGCGGCGGCGCGAAGTTGAAGATCATATCCTTCCAGAAATTATACTTGCCAGCCGAAAGCATCTTGTAGGGCTGGCAGGCGATCACCGCGCGCACGGCACTTTCCGCGGTGGTCTGGAAGGCCGGGCTGGCGCCGGTATTCAGCACCTGCGGAGGCGCGGCGAGCGTACCGTCCGGTTTCATCTGGATGCGCAGTTCGACGACCGCGCGTTCGACATTGCCGACGCCGGGCAGCACGTTCCAGCACTTCTCGACGTGGCGCGCGAGCGCGACCAGTTCATCCATCGAGAGCATGTTGTCCTGGCCTTTCGGCGTGCCGAGATTGGCGTTCGATTTCTGCTCGCCCGCATTCTTCTTGCGCGACGGCGCGCGGCGGTCGAGCAGTTCCGCGATCTTGTCGGGATCGAAGTCGTGCTTGGTCTTCACCGGCGGCGCTTTTTCCTTCACCACCTTCTTCGGCGTTTCTTTTTTCTTCTCGGCCTTCTTCTGCTCTTCCTCGAGTTTCTTGGCGATCGCATCCGGTGAAGGAGTCGGATCAGGCTTCGCGACTTCCTTCTTCGGCTCTTCTTTCTTTTCGACCTTCTGCTCAGTCTGCTGCGGAGGCGGCGGGGTCGATTTCACCTCGCGGTCCTTGATTGGCAGATTGGCATCTGTGACGGGCGTCGGCTCGGCTTTCTTCTCGGCCTGCTTCACCGGCTCGGGACGGTTCTCTGCTTTGATCTTGCCCTGCTTCATCTTGGTAAGGTCGGTGATGGAGACGAGATCGATGGGCAGCGTATCCATCGGCGGCACTTCGTGCGGCTTCACCGAGGCAAAGTGAATCAAGCCCCAGCCGAGAACCACGGCATGCAGTGCAGTAGAGATTGTGAAGCCGGGGCGCATGACTCCGGTCAGGATCCTTCAATCTCGGTGACGAGCGCGACCTTGCGATAGCCCGCGGCCTGCAGGCGGCCCATAACTTTCATGACCGTGCCGTAGTCGACTTTCTTGTCGCCGCGGACATAGATGCGCTCTTCGGTGCCCTGCTTCGCGACCGCTTTGAGCTTGTCGACCAGTTCTTCGATCTTGATTTCGGTGCTTTGCAGGAAAACCTGACCCTTGTCGTTGACCGAAAGGGTCAGCGGTTCGCGCTCCTGGTCGAGCGACTTCGCCTGGCTCTGCGGCAGATCGATCGGCACGCCTACGGTCAGCAAGGGCGCCGAGATCATGAAGATGATGAGGAGCACGAGCATGACGTCGACGAGCGGCGTCACGTTGATTTCGGCGCTGACACCGCGGCCGCGCACGCGCGAGGAGCGCCGCGCGCCTGCTCCGGAACTTCCGCTCATCGCCATGTCAGGTTATCCAAGCCAGCACCTCAGGAATTCTCGTCCACCTGCCGCGACAGGATCGCGGAGAACTCGTCGGCGAAGCCTTCCATGCGCTGCGCCAGCCGGTTCACCTCGGAGATGTATTTGTTATAAAAAATGGTCGCCGGTATGGCGGCCACGAGGCCGATGGCGGTGGCGAAAAGCGCCTCCGCAATGCCCGGCGCGACCACCGCGAGGCTCGTGTTCTTCGAAGCGGCGATCGACTGGAAGCTCGTCATGATGCCCCAGACCGTGCCGAACAGGCCGATAAAGGGGCCGGCCGAGCCGACCGTCGCAAGCACCAAGAGCCGGCGCTCCAGCCGGTCTACCTCGCGGGTGATGGTCACGTTCATGACCTTTTCGATGCGCTGGGTCAGCGTACCGATGGCCTTGCCGCCGCCTTCATAGGTTCGCTTCCATTCGCGCATCGCGGCGACGAAGAGCGCGGCCATGGCATGGGCAGGCTTGGAGGAAAGCGAGCGATAGAGATCCTCGAGGCTTTCGCCCGACCAGAACGACTGCTCGAAGCGATCCATCTGCCGGCGCGTGCGCGCGTAAAGAATGGTCTTGTCGATGACGATGGCCCAGACCCAGACCGACGCGACGATCAGGCCGAACATCACTGCTTTGACGACGAAATGCGCCTGCCAGAACAATGCCCAGAGCGACATGTTGATCGGCGCGCTGACGTTTTCCTGCGTGACCTGCGGCGTGGGCGCGGCCTGGGCAACGAAGTCCGGCAGGCCGACGCTAAGCCAGAGCGAAATCTCGCCGAGGTAATGAGTAAGAAGGTCGGCCATCGAAAGTCCTTTGCGTTCCGGCGCTAAAGGCGACGCCGCTCACCGCGCATTCGGGATCGCACTTCGCTCTCGCCGGGTCCCGTCAATACGGCACTGAATCTGTCCAAACTGGGGCGCGGACCTTGGAGCCCGCGCTACAGAGAGAAGAGCTTATATAGTTAACAGTTGGTTAGCGGGACGACAGGGCGTCTGCGGCCATGGCTTTGCGCAGCGCCTCCGGGATCCGTCGCGCCCGGCCGCCCGACACAAAGGCGGCTTTGACCATGGCTTCCAGGAGCAGCGTTTCGCCGCGGAACACTTCCTGTTTCAGTGTGAGCGAAGCGCCCGCAATCTCGGCCGGCGAGGTAACGATGGTCAGCACGTCGTCCATGTGCGCGGGCTTCAGATATTCGAGGTTCATCGAGCGCACCACAAAAGCGAATCCCGGCGTTTCGCGACCGGCTTCCTCGAACAGCGCGCGATGATCGACGCCGAGCAGACGCAGGAAATCCGTGCGCCCGCGCTCCATGAAGCGCAGGTAGCTCGCGTGATAAACGACGCCGGAAAAATCCGTGTCCTCGTAATAGACGCGGACCGCCATGACATG
>CAUJKG010000362.1 GCA_963205465.1 Pseudomonadota bacterium
GCCCCGCCGCGAAACTTCGCAAGCCGGTCTTCACTGAGTTTGGTCAGCTCCTGCCCCGCGACTTCCACGGAGCCGGAATCGGCGCGCTCAAGACCCGCCATCACCATCAAGAGTGTAGACTTGCCCGAGCCGGAAGGGCCGACCAGACCCACTGCCTCACCTTGGCCAATTTGGAGCGACACTTTCTTCAGGATATGTACGCGCGCCGCACCCGAACCGAGCTTGAGGTCAACGTCGGTAAGCCGGATCGCGGGTGGTGTGGTTCCCGATATCGGGGTGGAGATGTTCATGCGATCTTTTGTTCTCCAGCGCGTCTCTCGCGCCAACCCTTCTGCCATCGATAAAGCGGGACCGCCCAAGGGCAAGGCCCGGCACTTCTATGCGGTCAGCATTGTGGCTTTCTTTCTGGCGCTGTTCGCGGCACCCGTAAATGCAGAACCGGTCAGGATCGTCGCCTTTGGGGATAGCCTGACTGCGGGCTTCGGCCTCCGCGCGGAAGAGGCGTTTCCGGCGCAGCTTGAGGCAGCGCTGAAAAAACGCGGGCGGGATGTCCAGATCGCCAATGCCGGCGTCTCCGGCGATACCACCGCTGGCGGCCTGGCGCGGCTCGACTGGTCGATCCCGGACGGCACCGATGCCGTGATCCTGGCGCTCGGCGCCAACGACATGTTGCGCGGCATGGACCCGGAGGCGACGCGCAAGAATCTGGATGCCATGATCCGGCGGCTGAAGGCGCGAAAAATAGAGGTTCTGCTCGGCGGCATGCGCGCCGCACCCAATCTCGGCGCGGAGTACGCGGCAAAATTCGATTCGATTTACGCCACTCTCGCCAAAGAACATGACATTTTGATCTACCCGTTCTTTCTGGACGGCGTCGCGGGCGAGCGCGAACTCAACCTCAATGATGGAATTCACCCTACCGGGAAGGGTGTATCTCTCGTCGTTGGGCGTATACTGCCAAGTGTCGAATCGCTGATCGAGCGAGTCAAAAAACGCCGCGGGTAATCATCATGCCGCGCCTTTTTACTGCGATCGAAGTGCCGAAAGAGATCGGCTTGCGACTGTCTCTCCTGCGCGGCGGAATTCACGGCGCGCGCTGGATCGACCCCGAGAACTACCACCTTACTTTGCGTTTCATCGGCGACATCGACGACCGCACCGCCGGCGAAGTCGCAGACATGCTCGATCTGGTCGAGCGGCCCTCCTTCACCGTGACCTTGACCGGCCTCGATCAGTTCGGCGGCAAAAAACCGCGCGCGATTTTTGGCGCCGTGCAGCCTTCCGCCGCGCTGATGGAACTGCAGGCCGAACACGAACGGATGATGCAACGCATCGGCCTTGCCGCCGAAGGCCGCCGCTTCACCCCGCATGTCACGCTCGCCCGATTGCGGGACGCCTCCGTGCTCGAAGTCGCGGATTATCTTTCGACCCGTGGCGGCTTCCCCGCCTTGCAGTTTCCGGTGTCGCGCTTCGTGCTCTATTCCTCGCGCGCTTCCCAGGGCGGCGGGCCTTATGTCGTCGAAGCAGACTATCCCTTGCGAGGCCGCGCCGGTCTTGAATCCCGCTACGCCAGCGCCATGTAAAGCGACGTGTGGCGGCAGTTCCGTCACGTGAAAGGGCAAGCATGGCCGCGTTCCAGGCAGGCTTTTTTGGCAAGTTCCGCTCTGGCAAGTTCCGGAGCCGCAAAGGTGATGCCGCACGGCTGCGCGACGAATTCTGGCCGAAGATGAAGGCCGTCGCCGCGAAGATTCCTTTCGCGGAGGATGCGCTCGCCGCTTATTACTGCACGCTCGATCGCGGCACGCCGTTGCGCGTGCGCGGCATGCTCATGGGCGCGCTGGCTTATTTTGTAATGCCGGTAGATGTCTTGCCGGACTTTCTGCCCGCGCTCGGCTTTACCGATGATGCGGCCGTGCTGATGGCGACGTTCCAGTTGATCGCCTCGCACATCAAGCCCGAGCATCGCGAGGCTGCGAAAGCGGCATTGAGCGATCTGGAAATAGCACAGAAGTAAATCGTCATGGCCGGGACAAGCCCGGCCATGATGCATTAGGGAACCAATACGATCTTGCCCTTCACCTTCCGCTGCGCGATCGCATGGAAGGCAGCCACCGCATCGTCGAACTTATAGCGCGCGTCGAGATGCGCAGAGAGTTTGCCTTCGGCCGCCAGCCTCACGATCTCGTCGAGATGGCGGTTGTTCGCTTCCGGATTGCGCCGCGCAAAATCGCCCCAGAACACACCGACGATATTGCAGCCCTTGAGTAACGCGAGGTTCAGCGGGATTTTTGGAATCTCGCCCGCAGCGAAACCGATAACCAGATAGCGCCCTTCCCATGCGATCGAACGAAGTGCCGGCTCCGCATAAGGCCCGCCGACCGGATCGTAGATCACATTGGCGCCCTTGCCGCCGGTCAGCTCTTTCAGCCGATCCTTCAAGTCCTCTTTGGTGTAATCAATCACTTCGTCGGCGCCATGCTGTTTCGCGAATGCCAGCTTTTCCGGCGACGATGCGATGGCGATCACGCGCGCGCCCATCACCTTCCCGAGTTCGACTGCCGCAAGACCAACACCGCCGGACGCGCCCAGCACGGCAAGCGTCTCCCCGGCTTTGAGCTTCGCACGATCCTTCAGCGCGTGAATGGTCGTGCCGTAGGTGATGATGAGGCCGGCCGCCTTTTCCAGCTCAAGCGCTTCCGGCACGTGGATCAACGCGCGGGCAGGCACCAGGATTTTTTCGCGCGCGGCACCGGTCGGCAGGCTGCCGCAGACCCGGTCCCCGACCTTGAAGCCGGTAACCCCCTCACCCACTGCATCCACAGTTCCGGAAAATTCCGCGCAAGGGCTGAACGGCAGCTCGGGCTTGTACTGATACTTGTTCTGGATGATGAGCGTGTCGAAGAAGTTGAGCGACGCTGCGGCGACCTTGACCACCACTTCGCCTTTACCCGCTACCGGATCGGGAATATCCCTGATTTCGAGCGCTTCCGGCCCGCCGTGGCGCACGCAAAGTATCGCTTTCATCCCCACCCCTCCATTCCTGACGGCGCTTCGCTGAGCGCCATGTTTTTGTCGGCGTCCGTTCCTAGATAACGCCCCGTAAAATACCGCTTCCTTGGCAGCCTGCCCGAAAGGTGGCTATTTCTAAAGGGAGTAACGGTATTTGTCGCGGGGGCACCCTGCGCCGCCCGGCAAAAAAGGATTTTCGATGAAGTCTCGTTTCGTCTTCGCAGCACTTCTCGGCGCCGCTCTGGTATCCGCCGGCGCGATGCATTCCGCTGCGCAGGACGGCCAGAAGAAAACGCCGGTAAAAACCGCGCCGAAGAAATCGACCGAGCAGAAGCAGGCACCGAAGAAAGCTGCGCCCAAGGCCGTGCAGAAAAAAGCGGAACCCAAAAAAGAGCCGCAAAAGAAAACGACGCCCGGCACCCCGGGACTGGTCGCGCAATATGGCGACTGGGGCGTGTACATAAACAAAACTGCGAAAACCTGTTTTGCGCTCACCCAGCCGAAGGAACGCCAACCTGCAAACGTGAAGCGCGGCCCCGCTTATTTCTTCGTGACCACACGGCCGAACGAGAAGCTCGTCAACGAGATCAGCATCATGACGGGCATCGCGCTCAAGGAAGACGCCGCCGTCGCGCTCGAAGCCGCGGGCAGTACTTATCCGATGTATGTCAAAGGTACCGGCCTCTGGATCCGCGAGCCTGCGAACGAGCAGAAGCTGCTGGGCGCGCTTCAGCAGGAGAAGGAAATCTGGCTGAAGCTGACACCCGCCAAGGGCGCGGAAACCAACGACCGCTATTCGCTGACCGGCCTGACTCAGGCGCTCGAACGCGTCGCGAAGGAATGCCCATGATCCGCTCGCTCGCAGGTCTGGATCGCGCGGCCCTCGGCGAAGCGCTTGGTGAAATCGGTGTGCCCGAGCGCGAGCGAAAGATGCGCGTCTCCCAGCTCTGGCATTGGATCTATTTTCGCGGCGTGCGCGATTTCGACGCGATGACGAATGTCTCGAAGGATCTGCGCGCAAAACTCAAAGAGCACTTTACGCTGGAGCGGCCGGAAGTGGTGGTCGAGCAGGTGTCAAGCGACGGCACCCGCAAATGGCTGATCCGGCTCCCCGCCGATACCCCCGGCGAGGCGCCGCATGATGTCGAGGCGGTTTATATCCCCGAGTCCGACCGCGGCACGCTCTGCATCTCTTCGCAGGTCGGCTGCACGCTGAACTGCTCCTTCTGCCACACCGGCACGCAGAAGCTGGTGCGCAACCTGCACGCCTCCGAAATCGTGGCGCAGGTGATGATCGCGCGCGACCGCCTCGGCGAATGGCCGGGCATGACGCGCGCCGAGGGCACCGCTTCCGAAGCAGCGGCACCGCGCCTCGTCACCAATCTCGTCTTCATGGGCATGGGCGAGCCGCTCTATAATTTCGATGGCGTGAAGGAGGCGATCGCGACCATCTCCGACGATCAGGGCATCTCGATCGGCAAGCGCCGCATTACCGTTTCGACGTCCGGTGTGGTGCCGATGATCGAGAACCTCGGCAACGATGTCGGCGCGATGCTCGCGATCTCGCTGCACGCGACGCGCGACGAACTGCGCAACGAGCTCGTACCGCTGAACAAGAAATATCCGATCAAGGAATTGCTGGATGCCTGCCGCGCTTACCCCGGCGCGTCGAATGCGCGGCGCATCACCTTCGAATACGTCATGCTCAAGGGCGTGAATGATTCACCTGCCGAAGCCCGGGAGCTTGTGCGCTTGCTCAAAGGCATTCCCGCCAAGATCAATCTCATTCCCTTCAATCCCTGGCCCGGCACGAAATACGAATGCTCCGACTGGGAAACAATCGAGCAGTTTTCTGAAATCGTGTTCAACGCGGGCTATGCGAGCCCGGTGCGCACGCCGCGCGGACGCGACATCCTCGCTGCCTGCGGCCAGCTCAAATCCGAAACGCAGAAATTGTCGGCACGCGAGCGCATGGCGCTGCGTGCGATGGCAATGACGGACTGACGCGGGGTATGGCGCTTTTTGTCCGCACCCTCGTAATCGCTTTCGGGTTTCTCCTGTCCTGCATGGCGGCGGCCTTCGTCATTGCCTTTGGACTGGTCGCGCCGGAATTCTCGGATGTTGCTCGAGGAAGCCCGGAATATTTCATGGTGCTTCTGTTTCTCGGAGGCGCCGCAGGCGTGGTCACGCCGTTTTATGTTTTCGCGCCGTCCTTTCTGGCGATTTTGATTGCCGAAATATTTTCGCTGCGCTCGGTGCTTTACTACGCGCTATGCGGCGCGCTGATCGGCGCGCTCGCTTATTTTCTTTCCGACATCGATGCCCGCATGCAGGGCGCGGGCACGGTCGTCCCGCTCACGCGCGAACTGCAGTTTCTGACCGCAGGCGGAATCATCGCGGGCTTCGTGTACTGGCTGATTGCCGGACGCAGCGCGGGAAAGTGGAAACAGATTTGAACTCGTCATGGCCGGGCTTGGGCCTGCCATGACGATTTAAGCTAGACTCCGTTTTTCGCCGCCCACTCCATCGCCATCTCCAGACGATCGTTCCCCCAGAACAATTCGCCGTCTGCCGTGACGAAGGCCGGCGCGCCGAAGATGCCGTGCTTCCGTGCGGCTTCGGTTTCGTTCCGCAAAAGATCCTTCACGGGCTGCGTGTTGACCTTCTCGAATAGTTTCGCGGCGTCTTCGCCGAGCATCCGGAGAATCTTCCCAATCACTTTGGTATCGGAAATATCCGCGCCTCCCGCGAATTCGGCGTCATAGACCGCGCGCGAAAAGGCGGCGCGCAACTCGCCGGTGAAGCAGAGCGCGACGCGCGCCGGCAGGATCGAATAGGCCGGAAAGGTCTTCGGCATCCTGAATGGGGGCAGCCCATCCGCCTCGCAGATCCGCTCCAGATCGCGGATCATGTAGCGGCCCTTCTCCGGATAGATATTGAAGGGCGAGGTCTCCCACCCTTGCGCCTTGAAGACGGGCCCTAACAGAAACGGCCGCCAGTTCACTTCCACGTCGTAATCGAGCGCAAGATCGTCGATCCGCATGGCGGCCGGGTAGGAATAGGTCGAGGCGAATTCGTAGAAGAAGTCGAGCTTGGCCAACGGAAGCTTCCGATTCTGCGGACAGAATAGCGCGGCTTGCGATCGGCCATAAGCCGCCTATAACTCCCCGAAATTCCTGCCAAACGGGGCGCCGCAATGGCCAAAGACGTAAAGAAAGTAGTGCTCGCCTATTCCGGCGGCCTCGACACCTCGATCATCCTGAAGTGGCTGCAAACCACCTATGGCTGCGAAGTGGTGACCTTCACCGCCGACCTCGGCCAGGGCGGCGAGCTCGCCCCCGCGCGCGAAAAGGCGCTGCGCGCCGGCATCAAGGAAGAAAACATCTTCATCGAGGACGTGCGCGAGGAATTCGTGCGCGACTACGTCTTCCCGATGTTCCGCGCCAACGCCCAGTATGAAGGGCTGTATCTGCTCGGCACCTCGATCGCGCGTCCCTTGATCGCAAAGAAGCAGATCGAGATCGCGAGGAAGACCGGCGCCGATGCCGTCAGCCATGGCGCAACCGGCAAGGGTAACGATCAGGTCCGCTTCGAGCTCGGCTATTACGCGCTGGAGCCCGGCATCAAGATCATCGCGCCCTGGCGCGAATGGGAGTTCAAAGGCCGCGAAGATTTGTTGAACTTCGCGCGCAACCACCAGATCACCATCACCAAGGACAAGGAAGGCGAGTCGCCCTTCTCGGTCGACGCCAACCTTCTGCACTCGTCTTCGGAAGGCAAGGTGCTGGAAGACCCGAACGTGGAAGCGCCGAACATCGTCTATCAGCGCACCATCTCGCCGATGGAAGCGCCGGATAAACCGACCACCGTGACGATCGGCTTTGAAAAGGGTGACGCCGTTTCCATCGACGGCATGAAGCTCTCGCCGGCAACGCTGCTGACCAAGCTCAACGAACTCGGCCACGACAACGGCATCGGCCGCCTCGACCTCGTCGAGAACCGCTTCGTCGGCATGAAATCGCGCGGCGTGTACGAAACGCCGGGCGGAACGATTTTGCTCGCTGCGCATCGCGCGATCGAGAGCATCACGCTCGACCGCGGTGCCGCGCATCTCAAAGACGAGATCATGCCGCGCTATGCGGAGCTGATCTATAACGGCTTCTGGTTTGCGCCCGAGCGCGAGATGCTGCAGGCGCTGATCGACAAGAGCCAGGAGTTTGTCGCCGGCGAGGTCACGGTCAAGCTCTACAAGGGCTCGGCCAATGTCATCGCGCGCAGCTCGCCTTTTTCGCTCTACAACCTGGACCTCGTGACCTTCGAGGAGGGCGCGGTGGCCTATGATCATCACGACGCCGAGGGCTTCATCCGGCTCAACGGGCTCCGCCTCAAGACCTATGCGGCGCGCCGGCTGGCGACAAAGC
>CAUJKG010000363.1 GCA_963205465.1 Pseudomonadota bacterium
CTTGAAGGCGATGCGGCCGAAGCCTGCATTCTCCGGTGGCGGCGCGCCGATGAGAATATTGCCGACATACCACGCGGCCGCCGGATCGAGCAGCCGCGTGCGGCGCTGGTTGTCATTCGCAACGTCGAGGCGATGGACGAGCGAGAACGCGTCGCCGCCGCGGGCAAGTGCCGCATAAAGCGTGGTCAGGTCTTCGAGGCGAAGACCGAGCCCGCCAAGGCCGATGGCAAGGCCGGGAATCTCTCCTTGCGGCAGTTGCAGGAGCGCGCCGCTTTGTTCGAGGCGCGCGAACAGCCGTTGCGGTCCTACGGAATCCAGCAGCGCAACCGCCGGTACGTTCAGCGAAAGCTGTAGCGCTTTTCTGAGCGTCACCGTGCCCTGGAACGTGAGGTCGAAATTTTCCGGCCGCCACGCGCCGAAGCGGGTCGGGCGATCCTCGATCAGCGTTTCCGGGTGCGCGACGCCATCTTCGAAGGCAAGGCCATAAATGAAAGGTTTCAGCGCCGACCCCGGCGAGCGCACGCCGCGGGTCATGTCGATCCGCCCTGCCCGTTCGGCATCGTTGAAGTCCACCGATCCGATGCGCGCGAGCACATGGCCGGTCTCGTTGTCCGCGACGAGAATGGCGAGCGAAACATGGGGCCCGAGCGTGGTCAGCTTGTCGCGTGCAAGTTCTTCGAGCCGCTTCTGAACCGTCGCATCGATGGCGAGCTTGTGCAGTTGCTGTTTCGGAAACGCGGCAATGGCGGCTTCGGCGGCATGCGGCGCGAGCTGCGGCAACTCTCTACGCTGGCGCGGCACGCTTTCCTCGCGGGCACGATTGGCTTCGGCCGTGGTGATGACGCCCGCGGAAAGCATGCGATCGATCACGCGGTTGCGCGCACGCATCGCGACATTCGCCGCGCGATCCGGCCGGCGTACTTCCGGCGACTGCGGCAGCGCGACGAGAAGTGCGGCCTCGCCGATCGTCAGCCGGGCCGGTTCTTTTCCGAAGTAAGCATAAGATGCCGCGCGAACGCCTTCGAGGTTGCCGCCGAAGGGTGCCAGCGTGAGATAGAGTTCGAGGATCTGCTGCTTCGAGAGCTTCGCCTCGAGCTGCATCGCCCGGACGATCTCGGTGAGTTTCGCGACGATCGTTCGCTGCTTTCTCGGCTCGATCAGCCGCGCCACCTGCATGGACAGCGTCGAGCCGCCGGAAACGATCTCGCCATTCGTCACCAACTGATAGACCGCGCGCAGCATGGCGAGCGGATCGGTGCCGATATGATCGTAGAAGCGCCGATCCTCATAAGCGATCAGCATTTCAAGATAGCGGCGGTCGACCTGCTCGGGCTTCGCCGCCAGGCGCCAGCGCCCGTCGCTCAATGAGAACGGACGCAACAGTACGCCGTTGCGGTCGACCACTTCGACCGAGCGCAGAATCTCGGCCGGCGCCGGTGCGGTAACGCGGATCAAACCGACCGCCGTGAACGCGCCCGCGAAAATCGCGAGCGCGCCGAAGCCAGTCAGCTTGAGGAGCCGCGTCTTCTTCATCGCGTGGCGGGCTGCACTTCGACCATGCCCGCCTCGGTCCGCGCAAAGCGGTCGGGACGATACATGTCCTCGATGATTGCCGGGGGATGCGCGTACCGGCCTGGCGACACCGCGCGACCGATATAGGCGACCGTGATGATCCCCTTCTCGTTCTCGCTCCGGTCGAAGGCCGCGACGAAGCGATCGTCGCGGAATTCGGTATGTGCCGTGGCGGTAGTCTGGCCGATCCACTTCAGGTTTCCGGTTTCGCCACCGGCGACGATCCGCGGATTGTCGATCTCGAAACCCGCCGGAAGGTGATCCACGAGCAACAGACGTCCCGCCACCTGCTCGGTCTGGTTCACGCGCAGCACGACGACCATGCGCTGGTTCTGCGTCACCTTGGAAGGATCGATCGGCGTGCCGTCGAGCGCACGATAGGTTCGCGCGATCTTGAAGCCTTTTTCGGCGGGCGGTTCGGCGGCATTCGGCGCACCGCGAATGCCGATCACGACCTGCACGGGCCGGTCGCCGTTGTTCGCGATACGGATGGTCTTGCCCTGCAGGTCGGCCGCACGAATGGTGCGGAAGTAATTGCCCTTATGCGCGACGCCATCGATGGTAAGCGCAAGTTGCTGCGCATCCTTCGCGAAGGCACGCGCGGCAAGCACCATCCAGGCATTCTCCTGCGTGCTGGTATGCGGCGTAACTCCGCGCGCCACCTCCAGCCTTGCGAGCGCGAGACGGGCCGTCTTCTCCGCTCCCGCCTCGGTCGCGAGCGCCACGATGCCGGCCGCGTCACGGAGCGGCGAGCCGTAGTCGTCGCGTCCGGCAACCGGGCTCAGCGAATCCACCGGCAGCGCGGAAAGTGCGGCGTTGAAGACCTTCTCGGCGCGGAGCTTGTCGCCCATCAGCGACAAGGCGGCCGCGACCTGACCGCGCGAAAGCGGCGTGGTCAGATCTTCGATCTTCGCATCAGCCAGGTAGCGAAGGTCGCCGACCGGTGCGACGCCGTTGCGGGCGAGCACATAGAGTGCATAAGCGATCGCCTCGGTGTTCTGGTCGCCGCCGCGATTGTTACCGAGTTGCACGGCATTGCGGAGCCGGTTCAGCGCGAGCCTGAACTGGTTTTCCGGCACCACGAAACCCTTTTCGCGCGCACGCGTGAGGAAGTCGGTGACGTAAGCGTGCAGCCAGGTATCGGCAGCGCTCGACGCACTCCAGAGGCCGAATGCCCCTTCGGAGTTCTGGCGCGCGAGTACGCGCGTGATCGACTCCTTGATGCGCTCGTCGATGCCCTTGTCGAGTGCGAGCTGGCTTTCGCTGGCCAGATCGTTGACATAGAGCAGCGGCAAGGCGCGGCTCGTGATCTGCTCCGAGCAACCGTAAGGATAGCGGTCGAGCGCGAGCAGGAGCGACGGCACGTCGATCGCGTTCTGCGGCGAAACCGTGAGCGAAACCGCTCCCGTTCCCGGCACGACATCAGCAAGCAGATTCGCATCGATCACGATGCTTTCGCCGCGTGCGAGTTCGCGCACAGTGCGCCGCTCGATGACCGGATAAGCCGGCCTTGTCAGCATCGCGTATTTACGTTCGATCGAAAAACCGTTCGGGCCGGAGATCCGAACCGCCAGCGAAGCCGGGCCGACACCCTTTCCGATCAGATCGAGTGTGAAGCCGGTGCGTGCGCCTGCTGCGAGATTGAGCTTGCGGCTATTCGCGGAAACCTCGGCTGCACCTTCAGTGACGAGATCGACCTGATACTCGCCTGCCGGACCTTCCACGTTGGTCACTTCCAACCGCAAGGTCGAGCGATCGCTCGAGGCAAGGAAGCGCGGGAGCGTCGCCTGCACCACCACCTGGTCGCGAATGATGACTTCCGATGCAGCGTGACCCACTTTGTCTTCGGTCCAGGCCACCGCCATGACGCGCACGCTGCCATCGAAGGCGGGAACGTCGAAGCTCACATTGGCCTTGCCGTCCTTGTCGACGGCCACCATGCCCGAATAGAGCACGAGCGGAGCCTGCGACGGCGGGTTGCCCGCCATCTCCAGCGCATTGGCGTCGCCGCCGGTGCGGATACGGCCGCGTACACCCTGCATGCCGTCGATCAGTGCGCCATAAAGATCGCGCACTTCGCCGGAGAGCCGCCGTTGTCCGAGATAATAAGTGTCCGGCGCGGGAGATTTGTAATTCGTCAGGTTGAGAATGCCGACGTCCACCGCGGCGACGACAATGCGTGCGTTACCGCCCGCCTGCCCAGTGACCGTCACCGGAATGGTCCAGCGCGTGTTCGGGCGAAGCTGCTGCGGCAATTCCAGCTTGACGCCGAGCGTCTTCGAGGCGCGCGCGACTCCGAACCAGGCGACGCCGATGGCGCGGCTCGGCATGCGGCTTTTCTGCACGTCGAGCGGACGATGATGGAATGCGACGATGTAAGCGCCGGGGCCCCAATCCGCGCCGACCCGGAAGGTGACGCGGCCACCGGCCGCGCCGATCTGCGTCTGCTGCACGGCGTGGACCTTGTCGCCGACCACCATAACGGTCGCCGCACCATCGATGCGCGGCGCAATCGACACCGTCATGGTATCGCCGTCGTTGTACTCGGTCTTGTCGAGCGAGACTTCGAGACGGTCCGGCGTATCGGCGGATGTCTCGCCGTAGAAACCGGCATCGAAGGCGTAGCTTGCGGCAGGGCCGGTCGCTTCCGGTGAGGTGATTTCCAGACGATAACGTCCGTAAGGAACGTCGGCCGAAATCGTGACCGGCTTCTCCGCCGAGGCGTTGAGCGTGCCTTCGGCGATCTTGCGGGTCTGGCGCACGGGCTCATAATCCCACGAGCCGGAAACACGATACCATTGATAGCGCGTTTCGACGCGATAGATCGCCCATTTCAGATTCTGTTTCGCGACGAGCTTTCCGGCGGGATCGGCGAGCACGACGTCGAACAGCGCTTTCTCGCCCTCGCCCACGCGCGCCTTGAATTGCGGACGGATGCCGATCGAAGGCTCCGTGGCTGCGATCGGCACGACGATGCGCCGCTCGATCGCGCGGCCGCCTGCCTCCTGCATGCGGATCGTAATCTGTGCTTCAAGCGCACGCGACGTGCGTGGCAGATCGGGCAGCGCGATCGAGAGATCGGCGTGCCCCTTTGCATCTGTTTTCGGCAGGTCCGCAAGCGGATGGCGGATCGGCGTGAACGGTGCTTCGGTCAGTCCGAAGCTGTAGCCTTCGAACCCGCGGCGCACTTGCGACGCACGGATCTCGACTTCGCCTTCAAGGTCGAGCGACGCCGCGGGCGGACCGAACAGATAGCGTCCATCGACGAGGATCTGCGCGGGCTGGTTCGCACTGATCTCCGGGCGAGCGGCCTTGAGATCGAATTCGATGCGATCCGGCACGTAGTCTTCGACCAGGAATGCGATTTCGCCGACCGGTGCGGCCTTCACGTCGGCATAAGCGCGCAGACGCCAAGTGCCGGTGGTGGCGCCCGCAAGCAGCGGCATGGAAAAGCTGCGGCCGCCTGCCTCGTCGCTGTTGATGACGATGCGGCGATCTTCCGCGCCGTCCGGGCGCGACAGAATGAAGGTCAGCGGCAGGCTTACGGCCTTGGCCTTGGAGTCACGCAGCAATGCGGTGACGTGAACGGTTTCGCCCGAGCGATACACGCCGCGCTCGGTGAACACGTAAGCATCGAGCGGCCCCGGCGTGACGCGGCCCGCGACACCGCGATCGGCGAGATCGAACGGGCTTTCGGTGAGCGACAGGAACGCATAATCCGCGCCCTTGCGCTCCGCGATCAGCACGGCCGGCGCGAGGCCGCCGGTGCCGCGCACGAGGCCTGCGTCGAACTTCGCAAAGCCCTGCGCGTCGGTTTTGATCGTGCCGAGGACCTCGTTGTTTTTCGCGAGCAGCTTGAGCTCCGCATCGGCGACCGCCTTTGCGGTGCCGAGGTCGCGCACGAAGACATGCAGGCCGTCATCGGCGGTGATCGCCGTCAGGCCGAGATCGGAAACGACGAACCACTGCGTCGCAAGATTGGAGTATTCCGGACGTCCCGTGGCGTCGGCCGGGGCCGCGGTCATCACATAGACGCCCGCGCGCAGATCCTTGACCGCTTCGTCGATCGGGAATGCGGTCGTCACTTCCTTGTTCAAGTCAGAGGCGACTTCGAGTTCGCCCTTGAAAGCGAGCGCGCCCTGGTTCTCCACAAGGCGTTCGATCTCATAGCGCGAAAGCGCCTGCCGGAACTGACCATCGAGCGCGGAAGGAATCAGCGAACGCTCGCCGATACGCACCACCTGCACGTTGAGGCGCTTCGTGTTGACCGAGATAACGGGAATGCCCTTCTGACCCGTCCGCGGCAGCACGTAAGCGCGGCCGGTGAAGCGCACGTCGGCCTTGCGGTCACGCACGTAAATCTGCAACTCCGACGCATTGCTCAGCACTTCGCCGTTCTTGGAAGGAATGCCGCGGCGTGCGGTGACGGCGTAGGTTTCGCCGTGCTTCAGCCCTTCGATACAAATCTGCTGCTCGTTGCTGGTGATGGACGGCTTGTCCATCCCCTGCACGGAAATGAAAGGCGCGAAATCCACTTTCTGAGCGAGCGGAT
>CAUJKG010000364.1 GCA_963205465.1 Pseudomonadota bacterium
CGCGCAGATCATGCGTGACGAGGATGACCGTGAAGCGCAGCTTCTGCCAGAGATCGCGCAACACGCACCACAACTCCTCGCGCGTGAAGGCGTCGAGCGCCGCGAACGGCTCGTCCAGCATCAGGAGTTCCGGCTCGTGGATCAGCGAACGACACAGCGACACCCGCTGCTGCATGCCGCCGGAAAGCTCCCACGGATAGCGGTCGGCGAAGCCTTTCAGGCCGACGGTTTCGAGCAGCGCTTCGGCTCGCGCGCGAAACTCTTTTTTCTTCGTGCGAAACTGCGAACGATGCGGCTGCACGATTTCCAGCGGCAGAAGAAGGTTGTCGATCACTTTGCGCCATGGCAAGAGATTGGCGTGCTGGAAGGCCATGCCGGCGATCTTGACCGGTCCGGTTACTTCCTTGCCTTCGATCGATACGGTTCCGGCTGTCGGCCGATGCAGCCCGGTCACGAGCCGCATCAGCGTCGATTTTCCGCAGCCCGAAGGACCCACGACCGCGGCGAACTCGCCCTTCCGCACCGAGAGCGAGATGTCCTGCAGCGCGAGCACGTCACCCGAAGCGCCGCGATATCGCAGCGTTACGCCATTGATATCCACGAATGCCACGCGGCCGTACTCCGGGTCAGGCGGCTTCGATCAGAGTTTGCGTTCGCTTGCCGGCGGCAGAAACTCCGAATTGAAGATATCCGCGGGCTTTGGCTTCGCGTTCTTGAACTCGTAGGTCACGGCGATCTGCTCGACTGCCTTTGCCATGCGCTCCTCGTCGATACCGCCGACGCCGTTTGCCTTCACCCAAGGGGTGATGAAGTTGTCGCGCAGCGACATCTTGAGCCGCGCGAGTTCGATCTTCTCGTCGGCGGTTTCGTTGCGCTTCATGACCGATTTGATCGCGGCTTCCGGGTCCTTGTAGGTGTCGATGATGCCTTTGATGGTCGCGCGCACGAAGCCTGCGACCACTTTCGGGTTCTTCTTCGCGAAGTCCGGGTTCACCATGATGGCGTTGCCGTAGAGCACGAGGCCGTGGTCGGCCATCAGCATGACCTTTACGTCTTCTTCCTTGATGCCTTTGGTGAGCAGGTTGAAATAGGACGAGAATGAGAAACCGGTGATGGCGTCGACCTTGCCGTCGGCGAGCATGGGCTCGCGTACCGGGAAGCCGACCGCCTCGATCTTCACTTTCGTGTCGTCGATCTTGTTTTCCTTCACGAAGGCTTTCCACTGCGCGAAAGCGCCGTCCGGCGGCGGTGCGCCGAGCACTTTGCCTTCGAGATCCTTCGGCGAATTGATCTTCGACTTCGCCAAACTCACGATCGCGAAAGGCGGCTTGTCGTAGACCATCAGGACCGCTTTCACGTCCTTGTCCGGGTTCTGGTCGCGGAAACGCACCAGCGAATTGATGTCGAAGAAGCCGATCGGGTAGGTTCCGGCTGCGATGCGAGTGATGCCGGCGACCGAGCCCGGCCCGGTATCGATCGTGACGTTCAGCCCCTCGGCTTTGTAATAGCCCTTGTCGAGCGCGACGAAGTAGGGCGCGGCCGGTCCCTCGAACTTCCAGTCGAGTGCGAATTTGAGATCGAACTGGGCGCTGGCCGGAGACAGCGAGGCGGCCAGCATGGCGCCCGCGAAAGCGGCTAGCTTGGTTTTGCGGAACATGGTCGAAAACTCCCGATGAAGCTGATTTTTTGTCCGGGAGAGTCGGGCAGCAAGCGCCGTGCCACTTTTCGTTGCGGTCTTCTGCGTTCCTTGGCGGCCGCCCGGCTTACCGGATTGCCGAGAGGCTAGGCGGTTTTCTTGGCCTTGCCTATTCTCGCGGCGGATTATCCGCGGCTTTTGCGAAGGTGCCTAGCTGCCCCGGTACGTAGCGTAGCTCCACGGCGTGACGAGCAGCGGCACATGATAATGGCCCTCCGGCTCGGCAACCGAGAAACGGATCGGCACAAGGTCGAGAAATGGCGGCTCGGCGAGCGGAACACTGCGCGTCCTGTAGTAATCCGCGACCGAAAACAGGATTTCATATTGCCCGATAGGCACCGGCCGGTCGGAAATCAGCGGCGCATCGGTCCGTCCGTCCTTGTTGGTCCGGGTGTTGACGAGGAGCCGCGGCGCGTCGTGGTCGGATAACTCGCGCAATACGAGCGCCATGCCGGCGGCGGGGTTGCCGGCGTGATTGTCGAGCACATGCGTCGACAATCGTCCGTTCAGGCCGAGATCGGCGCTCTCGATCTTCTGGTCGAGGCGGAGTGCCGCGATACGGAAGACTTCCATGAGTGCGGTCTCGAATTCCCGTTCCGGCGCGTTGTCGATCCGCCGCTCGAACTGTTTCAGAATCGAACCTTTGGTGTGTCGCCGCACGCAAAGGATGAACGGAATCTCGTGCTTCTGCCGGTAGTCGGTATTGAGGCGCTGAAAGGCTTCGTATTCAACCTCGGAAAGCCGGTCGAGCCCCGCGCTGCCTTGCTCGGCGCTGGAATCCTTCGTGAGCACGCCCGCGCGCGCGGCTTTCCCGGCGAGATCGGGATGTGCGCGCAAGAGTGCGGTCTTCTCTTCCAGTGTTGCGTGATTGACCGCGGCGGTCATGGCGTCGAGCAGCGCGCGTACATTGGCAAACGGCCGCTTCGCGGCAACTCGCTCCGCGACCCAGGGTGAATGCTCGAAGATATCCCCGAGTGCGGCGGCGAATTCCTGCGCGCTCGCCTTACGCAGCGCCTCGAGCGTGAATTTGCTCATTCCGGCTTGCCCGGGGAGATTTCGAAAGCCTCGTCCGCCAGCTTGCGGTGATGCTCGTGCCAGTGTCTCGCAATATCGAGCCGGGTCGCGATCCAGACGCCGTCGTGTTCATCGACATAATCGAGAAATCTCGCGAGCGCCGCCGCGCGTCCCGGCTTCCCGGCAAGCCGGCAATGCAGGCCGACCGACATCATCTTCGGCGCCTCTTCGCCTTCCGCATAAAGCGTGTCGAAGGTATCGCGCAGATAGAAGAAGAAATCGTCGCCGGTCGAAAACCCCTGCGCATTGGTGAAGCGCATGTCGTTCGCATCGAGCGAGTAGGGTATGATCAGATGCGGCCCTTTCGGTCCCCGCACCCAATAGGGCAGGTCGTCGGCATAGGAGTCCGACGAGTAAAGAAACCCGCCTTCGTCCATCACGAGCTTCAGCGAGTTTTCCGAGGTGCGGCCGGTGTACCAGCCAAGCGGACGCTCGCCGGTGACTTCGGTATGGATTTCGATTGCCTCGCGCAGATGCGCGCGCTCTTCCTTCTCGGGCATGTCGCGATAGTCGATCCATTTCAGGCCGTGGCTCGCGATTTCCCATTGCGCTTCCTGCATCGAAGCGGCGATCTCGGGATAGCGTTGCAAGGCACTCGCGATCGCGAATACCGTGACCGGCATGTTGCGCTCGGTGAACATGCGCCAAAGCCGCCAGTATCCCGCGCGCGAGCCGTATTCGAACATGGATTCGATATTCATGTGCCGCTTGCCCGGCCAGGGCTGCGCGCCGAGCACGTCGGATAGAAACGCCTCCGACGCCGGGTCGCCATGCAGGATGTTGTTCTCGCCGCCTTCCTCGTAATTGACGACGAACTGCACCGCGACGCGCGCGTTTCCCGGCCAGCGCGGATGCGGCGGGTTGCGGCCATAGCCTGCGAGGTCGCGCGGATATTTTTCCATATCGCTCATTCTGGGCGAGGTCTTGCTTGAAGCCAAGCGGCAAGCATGGCCCGCTCTTCCGGCGTCATGCCGGTGATGTTGCCGGGCGGCATGGCGAGCGAGCGCACCGCATGGGTATCGATCCGCTGTGCGAATTTGCGGATGTTTTCGGGTGTATCGAGCAGCACGTCATGCGGCGCTTTGGTGATGCCGAGCCAGACCGGCTCGGCGGCGTGGCACATCGAACAGCGCGAGATGACGATAGTCTCGACGGCAGCGAAGGCCGGCGCCTGTGCCGGCATTTCGCTGCGCTGATCGTCCCGCAAGCCGAGGCTCGAGAGCCAGCCGATTGCGATCACGCCTAGTGCGACGACAGCCCACGTCCACCACGGATTCGTGCGCCAGTCGGCGCCTTCGTTGGCGTGGCGATAGTTGAAGAACACCCGCATCAAAGGCCCGATCGCAAGCACGATCGCGACGATCAGCCAGTTGAATTTGGTCGCGTAGAATAAAGGATAATGCGTTCCCATCATCAGGAAGATCACGGGAAGCGTAAGATAGTTGTTGTGGACCGAGCGCTGCTTGGCTTGCTCACCCCAGGCGGGGTCCGGGGCTTCGCCGGCTATAAGCCGCGCCACCGTTTTGCGCTGGTTCGGGATGATGACGACAAACACGTTCGCGACCATGATGGTGCCGGTGAGCGCGCCGATCTGGATGAACATGCCGCGCCCCGAAAGCGTCTGCGCGAAGGCGTAAGCGAGCGCGGTCACGAGCAAATAAAGAAACAGCGCCAGTCCCGCCTCGCTTTTCCCGAGCGGCGAGCGGCACACGATTTCATAAAGCAGCCATGCGCCCGCGAGCCCGCCGAGACTGGTCAGGATCGCGCGCTCCGGCGAAATATCGAATACCGCCTTGTCGACGAGATAGAGTTCTGCGCCGAGGTAATAGACGATCGCGAGCAGCGCCATGCCGGAAAGCCAGGTCGTATAGGCTTCCCATTTGAACCAGGTCAGGTGGTCCGGCATCTTCGCCGGCGCCACCATATATTTGACCATGTGATAGAAGCCGCCGCCGTGCACCTGCCAGGCGTCGCCGCGGGTACCGGCCGGCAGTCCCTCGCGCGGCTTGAGGCTCAGGTCGAGATGGATGAAGTAGAAGGAAGAGCCGATCCAGGCGATGCCGGCCACGATATGCAGCCATCGGACCAGGGCGCCGGCCCATTCCCAGAAAATGACGTCCACCGCCCCGGACCCCTGCAAATCGCACTGGCCGGAGCATGACAGACCGGCAGTACGCAATTCAAGATCGGCTCTATACTGACGGGATTGCAGGAAAAGAGGACACCGGATGCTTCCGAACCAGCCCGGCGCCAATAATTTCGGCCCGCGCATCATGCAGCTTGCCGACCATCTCGCGCAGTGGTCCGAGCAGGAAGGCGCGCTGACCGTAACTTATTTCTCGCAGGCCCATAAAAAGGTCGCGGCGGAACTAGACCTCTTGTTGCGCGCAGCCGGCATGGAGGCGCGCACCGATCCGCTCGGCAACGTCATTGGGCGTTATGCGGCGCGGGTTCCGAACGCAAAAACGCTTCTGCTCGGGTCGCACTACGACACCGTGCGCGACGGCGGAAAATATGACGGCCGTCTCGGCATCCTGGTGCCGCTGGTGCTGATCGAGCACCTGCACCGCTCCGGCCAGCAACTGCCGTTCAATATCGAGTTGCTTTGCTTCTCCGAGGAAGAGGGCGTTCGTTTTCCGATCGGCTATCTCGGCAGTCAGGCGATCGCCGGAAAGTTCGATCCGCAGAATCTGGACAAGACCGACGACAACGGCATTCCCTTGCGCAAGGTGCTGGAAGAAGCCGCGGTCGATGTGAACTCGCTCGGCATTCTCGCGCGCGATGCTGCCGATCTGATCGGCTATGTCGAAATCCACATCGAGCAGGGGCCTTCGCTGCTCGCCGCGAATGTGCCACTCGCGGTGGTGACCGGAATCGCCGGAGACGTGCGCCATCGCATCGCCGTCACCGGCGAGGCGGGTCACGCCGGCACGGTCGCCATGCAATTCCGTCACGACGCTGCGGCTGCTGCGGCCGAGATGATTCTGGCGCTCGAAAAGCGCTGCAGCGGGCAGGACAGTCTGGTCGGCACCGTGGGTCAGCTCGTGGTGCCGAACGGCGCCATGAACGTGATCCCGGGCCGCTGCGAATTTTCGACCGACATCCGCGCCGCGACCAATGAAATGCGCGATGCCGCGGTCATGGACGTGCTCGTCGCCTGCAACGAAATATCGCGCACGCGCGGCGTCAAGGTAGAAGCGACCGAAGTGCTGCGCATGCCCGCGGTTCCGCTCTCGCCGTTCTTGCAGGAGCGTCTCGCCGCTTCGGCCAAACGCCTAGGCGTCGAGCCCTTGTTGCTGCCGAGCGGTGCGGGGCATGACGCGGCGATGATGGCTTCGCTCTGCGAGAGCGCGATGATGTTCGTCCGCTGCGGCAACGGCGGCGTCAGTCACTCGCCGCGCGAGATCATCACCGAGGACGATGCCGATTTCGCCGCGCGCGTGCTATTCGATTTTCTTGTTTCTATGGCAGACGAATACGATGCTTAAAGCAAAGACCGACTCCTTTATTGAAG
>CAUJKG010000365.1 GCA_963205465.1 Pseudomonadota bacterium
GCACCAACCGGGCGGCTGGAGCGCTGCAGCTTTTGCTCCAGATTCGTTCCCGTCAGAGACGCCTGCCGCGCCAATGAGCCTCCATGACGGCCTCCGGGCCGATCACATTGATGCGGCTTCCTGGGTGCTTGATCATTAATCGAGTTTTGTTTCCAACCGGGCTATTGTGAAATTGGCTGACGCAGGCGGCAGAAGAGGGAAGATGAAGGCCGTGATTCTGGCTGGCGGCCTTGGCACCCGGCTCGGCGAAGAAACCCAGACGCGTCCGAAGCCGATGGTCGAGATCGGCGGCATGCCTATCCTCTGGCACATCATGAAAATCTATTCCGCGGGCGGCGTGAATGAATTCGTGGTGCTGTGCGGCTATCGCGGCTACATGATCAAGGAGTTCTTCGCGAACTATTTCCTTCACAACGCCGATGTCACCTTCGACATCGCGAAGAACAAGATGGAAGTGCACAACGCCGCCGGTGAGCCGTGGCGCGTGACCCTGATCGACACCGGCGACAAGACGCAGACTGGCGGCCGCATCAAGCGGGCGAGGCGTTTCGTCGAGGACGACGCGGCATTTCACGTCACCTATGGCGACGGTGTCGGCAATGTTGACATCCGCGCGCTGGAAACATTTCACGCCGCGCATGGCAAAATCGCCACGCTGACCGCCGTACAACCCGCGGGGCGTTTTGGCGGGCTACGCCTCGCGCAGGATCGTGTCAGCGCATTTCAGGAAAAGCCGCTGGGCGACGGCGGCTGGATCAACGGCGGCTTCTTCGTGCTTTCGCCGAAAGTGTTCGATTATATCGACGGCGACGCCACGATCTGGGAGCGCCAGCCGCTGGAGCGTCTGGCGGGTGAGGGCGAACTGCATGCCTATCGTCACCCCGGCTTCTGGCACGCGATGGACTCGCAGCGCGATAAGGACGTGCTGAACGAGATGTGGCAGAAGTCCGAGGCAGGCTGGAAAGTCTGGTGATGAACGCGGACTTCTGGCGCGGCAAGCGGGTTTTCCTGACCGGCCATACCGGCTTCAAGGGCGGGTGGATGGCGCTCTGGCTGGAGCAGATGGGCGCGGACGTGTCCGGCTATTCGCTGCCGCCAGCGACCGAGCCTAATTTTTTCGAAGTGGCGCGGCTTTCGCGTGCGGACGAGCATTTTGCCGATCTTGCTGACCGCGAAGCGTTGGGAAGCGCGATACGCGCGCACAAGCCCGACATCGTTATTCATGCCGCAGCGCAGGCGCTGGTGCTGCCTTCCTATAAAGAGCCGGTCGAAACCTTCGCGACCAACGTAATGGGCACGGTGCATGTGCTCGATGCCGTATATGCGCTTAACGAGAAGCACGGCGGCAAAGTGCGCGTTATCGTGAACGTGACCAGCGACAAGTGCTACGAGAATAAGGAAACGCCGCGCGGCTATCGCGAAGACGCGCCGATGGGTGGCCACGATCCCTATTCGGCCAGCAAGGGTGCGGCCGAACTCGTTACGTCCGCTTATCGCAATTCCTTTTTCTCGAAGGCGGGTGTTCGGCTTGCGAGCGTGCGCGCGGGCAACGTGATCGGTGGTGGCGACTGGTCGGAAGCGCGGCTCGTGCCTGATATTTTCCGCGCCTTTGCGCGGGGCGAGAAGGTGCATCTCCGTCATCCGAAAGCGGTGCGCGCGTGGCAGCATGTGCTCGATCCTGTGCGCGGCTATTTGATGCTTGCGGAACGGCTCTGGGCTGACGACGGCATGAAGTTTGCCGATGGCTGGAATTTTGGCCCGCCGCCGGAAGAAATTCACGACGTCGAAACCGTGACGAAGGTGTTCGCGAATCGCTGGGGTAGTGGCGCTGGCTTCGACGTTGAAAAGGATGCCGCCGCGCCGCACGAAGCGGGATTGCTGCTGCTCGACAGCGCGCGTGCGAACGAGCGGCTTGGGTGGAAGCCGCGGCTCTCGTTCGAGCAGAGCCTCGAATGGACGACCGATTGGTACCGCGCTTTCTACGAGGGCAAGAACGACATGCGCGCGTTCTCGCTTTCGCAGATCGAGCGCTTTGCGGCAGGCGCGGTCTGATCGTCATGATACAGGCTCGCTGCAGATTCTGTTCGGCGCCGCTCTCGCGCGTTCTGGTCGATCTGGGATTGAGTCCGGTTTCGAATTCGTTCCTGAAGGAAGAGCAGCTCGGCACCGCGGAACCGCGTTTCCCGTTGAAGACGTTCGTCTGCGAGGAATGCTTTCTGGTGCAGATCGAGCCGTTCGGAAAGCCGGAAGAAATCTTCGACGACTATGTTTACTTCTCGTCCTATTCGCAGTCATGGCTCGCGCATGCGAAGCAATATGCGGAGACGATAACGAAGAAACTTTCGCTTGGTGCTGACAGTCTCGTGGTAGAGATCGCCAGTAACGACGGCTATCTGCTGCAGTATTTCCGCGGGCTGGACATTCCTGTGCTCGGTGTCGAGCCGGCGCATACTGTTGCGAAGGCCGCGGAAGCAAAAGGCATTCCGACCTGGCAGCGGTTCTTCGGCGTTGAGACGGCGAACAAGCTCGCGGCGGAAGGCAAGCAGGCGGATCTTCTGATCGGCAACAATGTGCTCGCGCATGTGCCGGACCTGAACGATTTCGTTGCGGGGCTTGCGATCGCGCTGAAGCCGCGCGGCACCATCACGATGGAATTTCCCCATCTGATGCAGATGATCGAGAACACGCAGTTCGACACGATTTATCACGAGCATTATTCGTATCTCTCGCTCGTTGCCGTGCAGCGCGTGTTCGCCGCGCATGGTCTCACCGTCTATGATGTGGAAGAAATTCCGACACATGGCGGTTCGCTGCGCATTCATGCCGGGCATGCGACTGCATTCGCGTCGCCGTCAACGCGCGTAATGAAGTTGCTCGAAATCGAGCGCGCGAAGGGTTATGAGTGTGCGGCTGCCTATGAGGGGTTTGCCGCGAAGGTAGATCGCATTCGTGCAGATTTGCTTCGTTTCCTCCACGAGGCAAAAAGTGAAAGGAAGAAGGTTGCCGGTTACGGCGCGGCAGCAAAAGGCAATACCCTCCTGAATTATTGTGCCGTGGGAAGTGATCTCATCGCCTTCGTGGCCGATGCCAATCCGCACAAGCAGAGCCTGTTCCTGCCGGGCAGCCATATACCGGTCGCCGCGCCGGAGCGTATCTTTGCCGAGCAGCCCGATTATGTTCTGATCCTGCCCTGGAATTTGACGGACGAAATTTCTTCTCAGCTCAAACATATCCGCGACTGGGGCGGCCGTTTCGTCACCGCCGTTCCTGCGTTGCGGATTTTCTGACGGTGTTGGATGCGTTTTACCCCCGCGGCTCTCTCTGGCGTATTCGTCGTCGAGACTGACGTCTCTGAGGATGCGCGTGGTAGTTTTGCGCGGGCCTTCTGCGAGCGTGAGTTCGCTGCAGCCGGACTGAATACGAAATGGCCGCAACACAACCTCTCGCGCAATGCGAAGCGCGGTACGCTCCGTGGCTTGCACTATCAGGTGCCGCCACACGGCGAGATCAAGCTGATCCGCTGCGCGGCGGGTGCGATTTTCGATGTGCTGGTGGATCTGCGCGAGAACTCGCCGACGTTTCGCAAGTGGGAGAGTTTTGAACTTTCGGCGGCGAACCACCGCGCGCTCTATGTGCCGGAAGGCATCGCGCATGGGTTTCAAACGCTCGAAGATGAATCGACCGTGTTGTACTTGATGTCGGAATTCTACGTGCCTGCGAGTGCACGGGGTATCGCATGGAACGACCCAGAACTTGGTATTGCCTGGCCGTTTGTAGATCTCGTCATGTCTGAGGCCGACCGCGCGCATCCGGCGTTGCAGACGCTATTTGGCAGGAAAGAATAGGGTGCTTGCGTGAAGCGCGTCCTTGTCACCGGGGCAAGGGGGTATGTTGCTCCTTGGGCGATAGCCGCTTTGCACCAGGCCGGCTTCGACGTGCATGGAACGTCCAGCATCCGAGGTGTCAGGGTGAGGAACGCTACGCTCCATTATGCGGATCTGCTGGATGGCGACATCGCCGGCCTTATCGGTGACGTGCAGCCGACGCATCTCCTGCTCGCAGCGTGGGTCACGAAGCACCGCGAATTCTGGGAGAGCCCCGATAATGATCGCTGGCTGGCTGCGAACGTGCGCATTGCGGAGCGTTTCTTTGCGAACGGGGGGCGCCGCCTCGTTTTTGCCGGTTCCTGTGCTGCATATGACTGGTCCGACCCGATCCTGCGCAATCCTGTGAAGGAAGATGCCGCGCAGGGAGCACCGCTGACGCGCTATGGCAGAGCGAAGCGGGAAGCGGCGGCAAGGATCGCGGCGCTCGCACGGCAAGCAGGAGCGAGTTTTGCGGACGGAAGGATTTTCTTTCCGGTTGGAATGCATGAAGCGCCCGCGCGGCTGATTCCATCTTTGATCGTTGCGCTACGCGAAGGCCGGAATCCGGGGCTGCGAAACCCTGCGCTGGTTCGCGATTTCATCGATGTTCGTGACGCGGGCGAGGCACTGGCCGTGTTGCTGGATTCGTCTGTGGAAGGGCCGGTGAATATTGGTTCCGGTCACGGAGTCCGGCTGGATGCCGTCGCAGCAAAACTGGCGGCGATGCTCGACCGGCAGGATATTTTACGATACCAACCGCCCGGTGAATTGGGGACCGAGCCGCCAGTTCTCGTGGCCGACATCTCCCGCCTGACAAATGAGGCCGGCTTCACACCCCGCTATTCGCTCGACCAGACCCTTGCTTCCGCGATTTCCGCCGTGACGGAAAGCAGGGCGACCGAGGCCTGAATGATTTGCTGCCCTGTGTGTGACGGGAAGGACGTATTTCCGTTTTTGTCGCGCGACGATGTTCCGGTGCATCAGAACCTGCTGTGTGAGTCGGAAGCCAGCGCGCGGGCGGTGAACACTGGCCGTCTGCAGATGACGGTTTGTGCGACGTGCAGCTTTGTTTTCAATGCAGCGTTCGATCTTTCCCGCCTCTCTTACGGGGAAGGCTACAATAATTGCCAGACGCACTCGCCGTATTTTGAAGCTTATGTGAGCGATCTCACGCGCGGTCTCGTTGAGGAGTCGGGTGTGCGCAATGCGCTGATCGTCGAGGTCGGCTGCGGCAGCGGCGATTTCTTGCGCGGGCTTGTCAATTATCCGGACAGCGGCAACCGCGGCATCGGGTTTGATCCCGCCTATACGGGCGCGGCGACCGAACTGAACGGGAAGCTGCGCTTCGTAAAAGAGTATTACGGACCGGAGCATGCGAGTCTTGCGGCCGATGTCGTTGTCAGCCGTCACGTGATCGAGCATGTGCCGCAACCAATCCCGTTGCTGCAGTCCCTCGCCAAAGCATTATCCGGGTCGTCGCAGGCAAAAGTGTTCTTCGAAACGCCGAACGTGGACTGGATTTTGTCCAATCAGGTGGTCTGGGATTTCTTCTACGAGCACTGTTCGCTTTTTAATGTGCGTTCCATCGCTTATGCTTTCGAGCGCGCGTCCTTCCCGCCGAAGCAGACGAAGCTTGTGTTCGGCGAGCAATATCTCTGGTTCGAGGCGGCGCTCAACGGTACGAAAACTTCGCCGGCTGCAGGCGCCGATACGGTTGCGCTCGCGCAAGCGTTTGGCCGGAATTACGAAGCCAACATGAAACGAGCGAAACAAACGCTCGAAGCGCTGGCCCGTAAGGGAAAAGTGGCATTATGGGGCGCGGGGGCGAAGGGCACGACCTTCGCCAGCATCATTGACGCCGATAAAACGCTGATTGATTGCCTGATCGACCTCAATCCTGACAAGCAGTCCAAATATGTGCCGGGCACCGGCCACGCCATCGTGTCGCCGAAAGAGATCGGAGTGCGCGGCGTGAAACACGCGATCCTGATGAACCCGAATTACGCAGCAGAATGTCGGGCGCTCTTGGCCGGCATGAAATCGGACTGCGAACTTGTGATGTGGAGTTGACCTTGCGCTTTACCGTCGATCACGAAAAGAAAGAGCTTCGCGTCGAGGAGGGCGGTAATGCCCGCACGCTCGATCTGCATTCGAAGGAGGCGTTCGAGATCGTTTCGCGCGAATGGGTGCGGCTCGGCTGGAATCAAAAGTACCAGTACACCTATTCGTGGCTGGGTCGTCCGGTCATCCAGTTGCCATCCGACATGTTGCGGTTGCAGGAGGCGATCTACCAGTTGGAGCCTGACTACATCATCGAAACTGGCGTTGCGCATGGCGGCTCGCTGATCTTCTCCGCGAGTCTTTGTGAACTGGCGCGCAAAGGGCACGTGATCGGCATCGACATCGAGATCCGGCCGCATAACCGCAAGGCGATTGAGGCACACGAATTGTCCAAGCGCATCTCGCTGGTGGAGGGCAGTTCAACCGCGCCGGAAACAATCGCGAAGGTGAAGGAGATCATCGCAGGCGGTGCAAAGCCGGAGACGGTTCTGGTGATTCTCGACTCCGATCATTCGAAGGCGCATGTGGCGAGAGAACTGGATTTATACTGCGACTTCGTCACACCCGGATCCTACATCGTCGCGACCGACGGCATCATGTATGACCTGCATGACATGCCGCGCGGCAAGCCCGAGTGGATAACCGATAATCCGACGGAGGCCGCGCGTGATTTCGCGAAGAAGGACTCCCGTTTCGTGATCGAGCCGCCGAAGTGGCCGTTCAACGAAAGTGAATTGAGTGCAGATATGACCCACTGGCCTGATGCTTGGCTGAAGCGGGTGAAATAGCTGGCGGCGTTTGGCGCTCTACTTGAAACAAAAGAGGAATCTTTTGGTGCCTGCGACGCCGGAGATCCAGCGCCTGGGGGCTCGTCGTTCCCGCCGCTTCCTCCCAATCCATTGAAGAAAATGTGATTTTATGGAGACTTTACCGCGCGGGTGAAGCGTGATCCGTTGGTACCGAAGGTGCCGGGTGGTGCTGTCATAAGGGCTGATTCATGCGGTTTGGTTGGTTGGCTGCCTCGTTCGCTGGGCTTTTCGCCATCGTGGCGACAGGTCCCGCGTCTTCACAACGCGGACCACAGGTCATCTACGCACAGGACGAGTTGCCGGACGGAGAGACGCCCGGCGTTGTTCCTCAACAACAGGAAGCCGCGCCTCAGTTTCAGAAGCAGGTGGTTTACTTCCGCACCAATGAAGAGCCGGGGACCATTATCATCCATACCAGCGAGCGGTTTCTTTATCTCGTGATGGGAAATAACCGCGCGCTTCGTTATGGCGTCGGCGTAGGCCGCGATGGCTTTACCTGGATGGGATTGCACAAGATCACGCGCAAGGCGGAGTGGCCGGATTGGCGTCCGCCGCCGGAGATGATCGAACGGCAACCTTATCTTCCGCGCTTCATGGCAGGGGGGCCGGGGAATCCGCTTGGGGCGCGGGCCCTTTATATCGGGAACACCATATACCGAATACACGGCACCAATCAGCCGCATACCATCGGGCATGCGGTATCGTCCGGGTGTTTCCGCATGGTCAATAACGACGTGATCGATCTGTTCGATCGCGTACCGGTCGGAACGCGCGTGATCGTCAAGCACGCGCCGACGATGTAGCGATTCGGCAGGGAAAATCTCGATGACAAAACTCAAGATCTTGTTCTGCTCGGCTGCGGCTTTGTTCGTGACCGGTGCGGTGGCGCAAGGGCAAACCCTGAAGACCGTGAAGGATCGCGGCTCGCTGGTCTGCGGCGTCAGCCAGGGATTGCCTGGATTTTCGGAGAACGACGGCAAAGGCAAGTGGACCGGCTTCGACGTTGATTTCTGCCGCGCGGTCGCGGCCGCGATTTTCGACGACCCGGCGAAGGTCACCTTTGTGCCGCTCAATGCCGCCGAACGGTTCGATGCGTTGAAAGCCGGCAAGATCGATATTCTGTCGCGCAACTCGACATGGACGCTGGGACGGGAGGCCGAAGGGCTGACCTTCGCCGGCGTGACCTATTACGACGGTCAGGGCTTCATGGTGCGCCGGACGCGAAACGTCATGACTTCCATGGATCTCGCGAACGTCAAGATTTGCGTTCAGGAGGGGACGACGACCGAGCTCAATCTGGTCGATTATTTCAATCAGAATGGCATGCGCTTCGAGATCGTGAAGGCTCCCGGCGTCGAAGGGCTCAAAAAGAGCTATGACGAAGGGAAGTGCGACGTCCTTACCGCGGATGTATCGCAGCTTTACGCGTTGCGGCTCGACCTGACGAAGCCGAACGATCACACGATCCTCGCCGATGTGATCTCCAAGGAGCCGTTGGGTCCGGTGGTGCGGCAGGGCGACGAGCAGTGGTTCAACATCGTGAAGTGGATCAACTTCGCGATGCTCAATGCCGACGAACTGGGCGTTCACAATGCCAAGCTTGCGGACGCCCTCAAGTCGGAGAAAGCCGACCTGAAACGTCTGCTCGGTCGTGACGGAGACTATGGCGAAAAACTGGGCTTAACCCGGGACTGGGTGGTTCGTATCGTTCGCCACGTCGGCAGCTATGGCGACGTGTTCGAACGCAACATCGGCATGAAGTCGAGGGTGATGATCCCGCGGGGGATCAACCACCTGTGGAGCGCAGGCGGCATCCAGTACGCGCCGCCGATCCGCTAGTTGTCGCTCGGGGGCGGCGGGGCCATGAAGACGGGCCGGTCGGTCTGAGGCTGCGCGGCGGGTGCTGCCGCCGGTTGCTGCTTCTGCTTCGCGGCCTTCTTTTTCGGCGGTGCCTTTTTCTTGGTGCGCGGCGGCGGGGTGCCTTCGCAGCGGACGTAGATTGCCGTGCCGTAGCGGGAGGCAATTTCGGCGCTGACCCAACGCATCACCAGAACTTTTCCGTCGAACGACAGGATTTCCCGATCCTGCTCGCCGCCGGCTTCGCCTTCGGGCCCGACATAGGTCTTGCCGCCGGTGGACCCCTTCAGCTGAAGTTCCTCCGGGGCCGACTGGTCAGCCAGATGCATGACAACGCCGCCATTGGGCCCTCTGACGATTTCGTAGGGCTGGCGGCATTGCTGGCGGGCTTCCGCTTCGGTGCGGGTGCGGTCTTCGTCACGCTGATAAGCCGCTAGGCCGTAACGTCCGGCGAGCTGGTCGGCGGTGTAGGCGGGCGGGGTGGCCGCAGGCGTGGTCGTCAGACTCGGCATATTCATGCCGGTTCCCGAGCAGCCGGCCATGAGGATTGTCGCAGGTATCAAAAGGTACCATGCGGTATTCTTGGCACTCGACAGGGCCCGCATCATGTTTCCTTTACAAAGCTGCGCGGGCGCAGCGTAGCTTGCTTCGCGAACGGCGGGAAGTCATTGGAATACGCCGTTTTTAGACCGTTTGGTCCCTTGCTTCGGCTGGTGCCCTGCGTTACTCCCTAGCGTCTTTCGAACCATTCGCAACTGCGAAATCGGAAGGCGCGGCCTTCGCCCCGAAGGTCCAATGTTGTGCCCCGTGAGGGTTCCGATGACGGTTTTGATCAACGACTATCTTCCGGTCGTCATTTTTATCGGCGTTGCGGCCGTGATCGGTCTTGCGCTGCTTATTTCGCCGTTTCTGCTCGCGTATCAGAAGCCGGATCCCGAAAAGCTTTCGGCCTATGAGTGCGGGTTCAACGCGTTCGACGACGCACGCATGAAGTTCGACGTGCGATTCTATCTCGTCGCAATCCTGTTCATCATTTTCGACCTCGAAGTGGCCTTCCTGTTCCCCTGGGCGATCGTATTCGGGGAACTGGGCTCGTTCGGCTTCTGGTCGATGATGGTCTTCCTAGGCGTTCTGACCATCGGCTTCATCTACGAATGGAAGAAGGGAGCGCTCGAATGGGATTAGTGGCTCCTGCGCCGAAGGGCATTCTGGACCCGAAAACCGGCAAGCCGGTTGGTGCGGACGATCCTTTCTATCAGGGGTTGTCGAATGAACTCGCCGACAAAGGCTTTCTCGTCACCGCGACCGACGACCTGATCAACTGGGCGCGCACCGGGTCGCTGATGTGGATGACGTTCGGGCTGGCGTGCTGTGCCGTCGAGATGATGCAGGCCTCGATGCCGCGCTACGACGTCGAGCGTTTCGGTTTCGCGCCGCGGGCGTCGCCTCGCCAGTCGGACGTCATGATCGTTGCGGGCACGCTCACCAACAAAATGGCGCCCGCTTTGCGCAAGGTCTATGACCAGATGCCCGAACCCCGCTACGTGATCTCGATGGGATCCTGCGCGAACGGGGGCGGCTATTATCACTATTCCTATTCCGTCGTGCGCGGCTGCGACCGCATCGTGCCGGTGGACATTTACGTGCCGGGCTGCCCGCCGACCGCGGAGGCGCTGGTCTATGGCATTCTCCTGCTGCAGCGGAAAATCCGCCGCACCGGCACGATCGAACGGTGAAGCCATGAAGATGAGCGGCATACCGTTCGGCACGACCAACTGGTCGGAAGTCGCCCCCACGCTCCATGACGGAGAGACGGGGACGGCAACGTGGCGTACGCGCGAGTTCGGCGCACTGCGCGTGCGGGTCGTCGAGTATTCCTCCGGCTACGTGGCCGATCACTGGTGCGAAAAGGGCCACATTCTTTATTGCCTGGAAGGCGAACTGGAGACCGAGTTGAAAGATGGCCGGTCGTTCGTGTTGAAGCCGGGTATGAGCTATCAGGTCGCGGACGGCGCCGATGCGCACCGTTCAAGGGCACCGAAGGGTGCGCGTCTTTTCGTGGTGGACTGATGACGGCTGAAGCGCATACGGCACTCCACCAGCTCGGCGAGCATATCGCGCGCGCGAAAGGCGTGATCGCCTGCCATGTCGTCTACGGCGAACTCAATGTTGTCGCGGAAGCGGCCGCCATCGAAGCGGTGATGAAATTCCTGCGCGACGACGAGGGATGCCGCTTCGTCTCGATCATCGACGTATGCGGCGTCGATTATCCGACGCGCGAGCAGCGGTTCGACGTGGTCTATCACCTGCTGTCGCCGTCGAAGAACCTTCGCGTCCGGGTGAAGGTGATGACTGACGAAAATACGCCGGTGCCTTCGATCTGCGGCGTGTTTCCGGGGGCGAACTGGTTCGAGCGCGAAGCCTACGACCTCTACGGCATTCTGTTCACCGGCCATCCGGAATTGCGGCGTCTCCTGACCGACTACGGCTTCGAAGGCCATCCGCTGCGCAAGGACTTTCCGCTCACGGGATTCGTCGAAGTGCGCTGGGACGACGAAGTGAAGCGCGTGGTTTACGAGCCGGTGCGGCTTGCGCAGGAGTTCCGCAACTTTGATTTCCTCTCGCCGTGGGAAGGCACCGATTACACCTTGCCCGGCGACGAGAAGGCCAATGCGGAGGCAAAGAAGTGAAAGCCTCGCTCAAGCCCGGCCTTAAGCATCGTATCGTGTTCAAGGTGACGGACAAGAAGACCGTTCCGGCGCTCTATCCGGAATCGAACGATCTTGCCGCGATGCCGGCAGTGTTCGCGACCGGATTCATGGTCGGCTTATTCGAATGGTGCTGCACGGAACTGCTCGCCATGCATCTGGACGAAGGCGAGGGCAGCCTCGGCACGCATGTGAATTTCTCGCATGAGGCAGCGACGCCTCCGGGCCTCACCGTGACGGTCGATTGCGAAATCACGGAAGTGAACGGTAAGCGCGTGAAGTTCACGGTTACGGGTCACGACGGTATCGACCGGATCGGCGGCGGGACGCATGAGCGCTTCGTCATCAACAGCGCGAAGTTCGACGAGCGGGTCGCCGCGAAAGCGGCAAAGGCGGCAGCATGAACGAGCAGACGCCAACCAGAAATTTCACGATCAACTTCGGCCCGCAGCATCCGGCGGCGCACGGTGTGTTGCGCCTCGTGCTCGAACTCGACGGCGAAATCGTCGAGCGTGTCGATCCGCATATCGGCCTTCTTCATCGCGGCACCGAGAAACTGATCGAAGCAAAGACTTATCTGCAGGCGATCCCTTATTTCGACCGGCTCGATTATGTCGCGCCGATGAATCAGGAGCACGCTTTCTGCCTCGCGGTGGAGAAGCTCCTCGGCATCGAAGTACCGATCCGCGGGCAACTGATCCGCGTGCTCTATTCGGAAATCGGCAGAATTCTTTCGCATCTCCTGAACGTCACCACGCAGGCGATGGACGTCGGCGCGCTGACGCCGCCGCTGTGGGGGTTCGAGGAACGCGAGAAGCTCATGGTGTTCTATGAGCGCGCGTCCGGCTCGCGCATGCATGCAGCCTATTTCCGCGTGGGCGGCGTGCATCAGGATATTCCGCAGCAACTCGTCGACGATATCCGCGCGTTCTGCGATCCGTTCCTGAAAGTCGTCGACGATCTTGACCGGCTGCTTTCCGAAAACCGCATTTTCAAACAGCGTAACGCCGACATCGGCATCGTGACGCTGGAAGAAGCGTGGGCGTGGGGGTTCTCGGGTGTGATGGTGCGCGGCTCTGGCGCGCCGTGGGATTTGCGTAAGTCGCAACCCTACGAATGTTACGCCGAAATGGATTTCGATATTCCCATCGGCAAGAACGGCGACTGCTACGACCGTTATCATATTCGCATGGAAGAGATGCGGCAGTCG
>CAUJKG010000366.1 GCA_963205465.1 Pseudomonadota bacterium
GCCGCGTCCAATGCGGCGACAAGCTCGGCATGTGCTTCCGGCGGCCACTTCTGCGCCACGAGATCAGTCTGGCCTTTGGCGAGCGCGTTCAGAATGCGCGCGTTCAGTCTCTCGCCATTCGGCAGTTTTGCGATGGCTTCAAAGGCGCCGTGCTTGCATTCGGGGACGTAATAGAATGCGAACGCTTCGCTCCAGTTTTTCGGCGCGCCGTTTTGAAGCGACCAGTTCGGCTTTTCCATGCGTGCTTTTCGTTCGGCTTCGCCGAGTTCGAAGCGCGCGTAGTTGAAGAGAAGCGCGGTCATCCCGGCATCGAGCGCGGCGATCCGTTCGGCTTCCGTCGCGCGCGCGAAACGGCCGGTATTGCCGATGGCGGCGAAGAGAAACGCGTTCTGGAATGAGGCATTGCTGTAGAGCTTCGCCGCCGCCGGAAGGTAGCGCTCGAGACGGCCGTTGTAATTGTCGGCGAAGCGCGCGACCGAATGCGCCTTGAAGTGCTTGCCGTAGGTGAAGAGCGCCAGTGCCGCCGGCCAGTCCGGCTTATCGCCCGCGAGGGCCGCGCGGATATCGGCCATGTCCTGCGGGAACTTGTTATGTGCGGTGACGTCGCTTGCAGTCACGAACGGTCCGTGGCCGATCTGCCAGGGCTCGCGCGCGTTCGCCACGAAGGGGAGCGAAAGCAGGAGGGCGAGGGCGAGCAAACGGGCGGTCATGGCAAGCTTCTCCAGCGTTCCCCCGATCGTTCCGGCCCAGGCGGCGGCCGTCAAACGAAATCCGAATGAAATCAATAGATTGGAACTGCTCGAGGCTCCAAGTCCTTGTTTTTCTTGACTTCGTGGCCTCTGGCTCCTAGTCGTCTGCCCGTCAATCGACCTCGCGAGACTTCCCTCGCGGCCCACCGGGACTTTGAGCCCGGAGGTCACCCTCCGACAGCGCGTTGCGCCCTCGGGGGCGTTTGTCGTTTGGCGAAGGCATGACCCCGAAAAGTGGGTACCGGTTTTCGGGTCAGGTCATGCCTAAAGGGAAAAGCCTCATCCCGAGGAGCGCCCGAAGGGCGCGTCTCGAAGGATGAGAAACGAACCTCGCCCTTCGAGACGCGATCCTTATCGGATCGCTCCTCAGGACGAGGCTAATGGAAGGCGAATGTTCGAGAACCTGACCGGCCGCTTAGGCGGCGTACTCGACAGGCTTCGTGGCCGCGGCGCGCTGACCGAGCGCGACGTGAACGAAGCCATGCGCGAGGTGCGTCAGGCGCTGCTTGAAGCCGACGTCTCGCTCGAAGTGGCGCGCGCCTTCGTCGAGAAGGTCACCGCGCGCGCGATCGGCTCGGAAGTCATCCGCTCGGTGACGCCGGGCCAGATGGTCGCGAAGATCGTCCATGACGAACTGGTCGCGACGCTGGGCTCGGACGCGAAGCCGATCGACCTTGCTGCGACCCCGCCGGTTGCGATCCTGATGGTCGGTCTGCAGGGCTCGGGCAAGACCACGAGCACCGGCAAGATTTCGAAGCGGCTCAAGGACCGGATGCGCAAGAAGGTCCTGATGGCCTCGCTCGATACGCGCCGTCCGGCGGCGCAGGAGCAGCTTGCAGTTCTCGGCAAGCAGGTCGGCGTCGATACGCTGCCGATCGTCGAAGGCGAGAACGCGGTCACGATCACCAAACGCGCGCTCACGGAAGCGCGGCGCGGCGGCTACGACGTGTTGATGCTCGACTCGGCGGGCCGCGTCACCGTCGATGAAGAGCTGATGCAGGAAGCGGCGGATGTCGCCGCGCTCGCCAAACCCCACGAAATTCTCCTGGTCGCTGACGCGCTGACCGGTCAGGACGCGGTGAACACCGCGCGTGCCTTCGACGCGAAGCTCGCCGTTACGGGCATCGTGCTGACCCGCGTCGATGGCGATGGCCGCGGCGGTGCTGCGCTTTCGATGCGCGCGGTTACCGGCAAGCCGATCAAGCTGATCGGCACGGGTGAAAAACTCGACGCGCTCGAAGACTTCGATCCCGCGCGCGTCGCGGGCCGCATCCTCGGCATGGGCGACGTGGTTGGCCTCGTCGAACGCGCGGCGGAAAATCTCGACGCTGCGAAAATGCAAGCCGCCGCCGAGAAGATGCGCAAAGGTTCGTTCGACTTGTCCGACCTGCGCGATCAGCTCGACCAGATGAGCAAGATGGGCGGGCTCTCGGGACTGATGGGCATGATGCCCGGCGTCGCCAAGATGAAGAACCAGATGGCGAACATGAACATCGATGACGGTCTGTTGCGCCGGCAGAAGGCGATCATCGATTCCATGACGCCGAAGGAGCGCCGCAACCCGGATTTGCTCAAGGCCTCGCGCAAGCGCCGTATTTCCGCGGGCTCCGGCGCGAAGGTCGAAGAGATCAACCGGCTTCTGAAGATGCACCGGCAGATGGCCGACGTCATGAAGTCGATGAGCCGCGGCAAAGGCGGCGGTATGCTCGCAGGGCTCGGCAACATGCTGGGTCTTGGCGCGGGCGGCGGCCAGATGCCTTCGCCCGAAGAAATGAAGAAACTCGCCGAGAAAATGCCGGACGCAGGCAAGCTGCCTTCGCAATTTCCCGGTCTTCCGAACATGCCGTCGAAGTTTCCGGGTCTGCCGGGGCTTGGCGGCATCAATCCACTCAAGAAAAAATAGTCACGTAGAAAAGGAACTGCTGCAATGGCCGTCGTTATCCGTCTTTCCCGCGCGGGCGCGAAGAAGCGTCCGTTCTACCGCCTCGTTGTTGCCGACTCGCGCTATCCGCGCGATGGCCGCTTCATCGAGCGCGTCGGCACCTACGACCCGAAGAAGCCGAAGGATTCTCCGGAGCGCGTGAAGCTGGAACTCGAGCGTATCCAGTATTGGCTCTCCAAGGGCGCGCAGCCGTCGGACCGCATTCTGCGTTTCCTCGATGCTGCCGGCGTGAAGAAGCGGAGCCCCCGCAACAACCCGCAGAAGGCCAAGCCCCGCAAGGAAGCGCCGGAAGGTGCGGCTCCCGCCGCGTAAGCGATAGATGACGGATCGCGTTTGCGTCGCAAGGATCGGCGCCGCGCACGGGTTGCGCGGCGAGGTGCGATTGCAGGTCTTCACGCAAGACCCGGATGCGATCAAGGACTACGGCGAACTGGAAAGCGAGGACGGCGCGAAGAAATTCCGTGTCGTCTCGCTTCGTCCCGCCAAAGGACATTTCGTCGCGAAGCTCGA
>CAUJKG010000367.1 GCA_963205465.1 Pseudomonadota bacterium
CGATGCCGCGCGAAAGCGGCACCAGCGCCTCGTTCAACAGCACGAAGGGAGCACCGCTCTCAAGGAGCGAAGACATTACGGCTTCGCTGCCCTGCTGCCCGCGCAATAAGCGCGACAGACGATAAGTGTTTTCACCAACAAGTTCGGCCGAGGCAAACTGGACGATTTCCCACGCGCCTTGCGCATTGCGGATCGCGGCAGCGTTGACCCCACCGAGCACGCGCATGTCGCTCATCGACGAAAGCAGCCCCGAGGCAAGCTTCACGCGAAAACTGTTCGCGCGGTCCCAGCGGCCCACCGGCCCTGCCGGTATGGGATCCAGCGTCGTGCCCATCGTCGCAGCCAGTGTCGCCAGCGCGACCCGCTCGAAGGACTCGCCATCCGCGGAGCGCCAGACCGCCATGGCGCCGGGCCAGGGCGCGGCATGCACCGCGAGATAGTGCAGCGGCGGCTCCGCCTCATCGCGGAGCGGCGGCAATTCGAGCGCGATCACCTCCGGCGGACCGAAGGCTTCGGGCAGTTCGATCCGCGAAACGCGCGGCATGCGCGCGGCAACATCGAAAATTTCCGGATCGATTCCGCGCGCCTTGATCGCGCGGCTTCCCGCGTCGACCGCCTCCAGGATTTCGAGCCGTCGCACGCGTCCGCGATAATCCAGATCGACGAGATCGCCGGGCGAGAGTTCGGCGCGCGACGGCAGGATCGAAAACTCCGCCCGCTCGCGCCCCGCCCACAAATCCTGCAACCAGATATCGGCGGCGCGTTCGGCCGCCGCGTCGTTGGTAATCAGCGCGAGTTCGGCCTTCGCCTCACGCCGGCTGGCACCCGCGAGCCGCCGCGACAGCACCGCACCACGGCGGAAGTCACCGAACACTTCGGTGAAGCCGAGCGCGATCTGCACCGGCAGTTCGCTTTCCTGCGCGCGCACGAAGCGGCAATCGGGACGATCACCCTCGACGGCGAGGTCATCCTCGGAGAGGCTGGCGATCGCGCCGTCGCCGCGTGGGCGAAACACAAGAACGCCTGCTTCCTCGACCGCATCGAAGGTGAAGAAGGACGAGAGCGGCTCGATGGCCGCGCGCGCCGACATCGGCCGGTCGATGACGTAGCCATCACTGACGCCGCGCAATCGCGCGGTGTCGCATGGCTCGGCACCGCTGTCGTCGAGCATGGCAGCCACGAGTTCGCCAAGCGGCGCACCACCGAGACGCCCGTTGAGCCAATGCCCGGTCTCCCAGTTGCCGCCGTCCGCCCATACATCCGTTGCGAGCGGAAACGCCGGAAACGGCCGCGCATCCCACGCCCAGGGATAAATGCCCGCGACGTCCACCATCCGCCCGCCATAAAGCGGCGAAAGCGGATTGTCGCTTTCGCTCGCGCCCTGCGCCGGATCGAACATCGACGACACGGCCTCGAGATAGCGGCGCTGAATCAGATCGTCGCGGCTGCCGTTGGAAAAATGCGGCACGCCCCCGAGCGAAGACTTCGCGTCGGGAAACACATTCGGCTGGTTCGAACCAAAATGCGTCGCCGGACATCCCACTTCGGTGAGCCGGATCGGCTTGCTCTTCGGCACCCACGCGGTGGCTGAGCCAAGTTGGGCTCCCGCCACGCGCTCGTAATGCGGCTCTCCCCACCAGTTCCAGAGATCCTTGGCGCGGAACATCCAGGACTTGCCGAACGCTCCATCGACAATCGGCAACCGCGCCTGCGCGCGGCGTGCTTCGTCGTCCACATAATAAAAGTCATAGGCTTCGCCGCCGCGCAGGTTTGCGCGCAGATAATCGGGCGCATAAATCGATTCATGCGCGGCCCCATCGAGATGCGCGTTTCCCTCGCGCCAATCGGAGAGCGGCGCATAATAGTCGAGGCCGACGAAATCGATGTTTTCATTCGCCCATAACGGATCGAGCGGAAAGCGGACTTCCTTCGCCTCCGCGTCCACGACATGCGTCGCGTTCTCGCTCCAGTTCGCGGCGTAAGAGATTTTCGTGTCCGCACCGAGAATGGTCCGCACCTCGCCCGCGAGTGAGATCAGTTCGTCCACCGCCGGATAAACGCCGTCGCCCGCGCGCACGCGCGTTAACGCCTCGAACTCCGAACCGATCAGAAAGGACTCGACCCCGCCCGCGAGCGCGCAGAGCTTGGCGTAATGCAGCACCATGCGGCGGAGCGACCATTCCTCGGTGCCGTGATAGGCGACGGCGTTGTCCGCGAGCGAAAAATCTTCCGCCGCAGCCGCGCCGAAAAATGCCGCGACCTGATCGACCGCGGCACTCGTGCCGTCGGGAGAGCCTTCGCGGCCAGGTGCGGGATTACAGGTTATCTGTCCGCGCCATGGAAAAGCAGGCTGGCTGCTGGCACCGTCATAGGGATTTTCCAGTTCGTTCCCGCGCGGAATATCCATCATCACGAAGGGATAGAACGTCACCTCCAGTCCGCGCGCGTGCAGATCCTCGATCGCGTGCAGCACCGCGGCATCCGACGGCGTGCCGCCAAATGAGGGGCGGTCTTCGTAATCGCTCACGCGCACTGCACTCGCGCGCGTCAAACCGGCGACGCTCCAGTTCGCGCCTTGCGTCTCCTTGTTATGGCTCTCGACCTTCGGCCTGACCTCGCAATGTCCGGCGCGCAGATCGCTGCCGAACCAGCAGACCACGAGCGCCACGCGTTCGAGGTTCGGACAGATCGCCTGCAACTCGTCGAGCGAGGCGCTCCAATCGCTTTGCGCCGAGGCAGTATGCCGGTTCTCCGGCGCGTAAACGCCATAGCCTTGCGTGCGCGTCACGGTCTGCGGCTCGTAGCCGAATTCGGTCGCGCCCGGAATGAGGGTGACCGCGCGGATCATCCGCTCCAGCCGCCCGACCGGACGGATCACCTCGACCGAAATCTGCGGCAGGCGATTGCCGAACGCTTCCAGCGGCAAGCGCTCGAACACGATGTAGGCGAGCCCGCGATAAGCCGGCGCTTCGCCCTCCGCCTCTTTCGCCTCGATCAGCGGATCGGGAAGCTGCTCATCGTCGCCGCGATGGATACGATAGGTGTGTTGGGAGAGATCGAGCTGCTTGCCGTCGACCCACATGCGGCCGATCCCGGCAATCGGCCCTTCGCAGAGTCCGATGGCAAAGTTCGCGAAGTAGGCATAGCTCGTCGTCGTGACGCGCGGGCCCCCGCCTTTGGCGCCGCCCGCGGATTCGCGTTTCGTTGAAATCACCTCTTCGAGTTTCGTTGCCCAGATCACCTGACCGGAAAGCCGTGCGCGGCCGTAAACGCGCGGGATCGCAGCGCCCTCGCTCGAGGCCATGATGTCGAGGCTCGCAAGGCGCGGACCTTCGAGATGCTTGCGGGTGCCGAACAGCGCCCGGTCGATGATCGAGCCGCCGATCGCACCGAGCAGTCTTCCG
>CAUJKG010000368.1 GCA_963205465.1 Pseudomonadota bacterium
CGGCAAGCTCGCGCCCGCGCGCTTCCAGAAGCGTTTCATGCAGAATTTTCTCAAGCCCAACCGTCCGCTTTTGCCGGCGCGCGAACGCCCCGATCTGCCGAAGCCGGATCAGTCGATGCGGGTTCCGGTCGGCGGCGGCATCGGCCTGATATCCGATACCTGGGTGCAGGCATGGCGCTGGGGCGAGGGCCCCGCGGTGCTCGTCGTGCACGGTTGGGAAGACGATCATCATTGCTTCGATGCGATCATCGCCGCGCTGGTGAAGCGCGGGCAGGCGGTCGTCGCGTTCGATCTTCCTGCGCACGGAAAATCCGGCGGCACGCAATCGACCATTCCGCTCGCCGCACAGGCAGCCGAAGGTGTCGCGGACGCGCTGGGTCCGGTGCGCGCGGTGGTGGGGCATTCGCTCGGCGGCGCGGCGGCGACCTTCGCCATCACCGAAGGCTGGCTTGGCGTCGAGCGTGCGGTGATCGTCGCAGCACCGACCGGCCCGACTTACATGCTGAATGCGATTGCGAAGCGTTTCGAGATGAGCGCCGCGCGCAAGGAGGAGTTGTTTCAGGAACTCAAACGCGTGGTCGGCTATCGCCCGGAGGAAATCGAACTCCTGCCGAAGATCGCGAAGCTCGATGTTCCCGCATTGATCGTGCATTCGAAAGACGACGCGATGGTGCGCTATGTGACCGGAGAGAAGTGGGCGGCCGCTTGGCCCGGTGCACAGATGCTGACGCTGGAGAAGCTCGGCCATCGCCGGCTGCTGTTCGATCCGGCGACGGCGGCGAAAATCGCCGAATTTCTGGTGCAGCGCTCCTGCGCCAAGCCGCAGACGAAGGTGGCTTGATACTTGTCGTTCCCGCGGAAGCGGGAGCGACGCGGCGCTACTTCTTCTCCTCGAACAGCATCCGCGCGGTCGGTCCGAACTGGCGCGTGAGCGTCACCGACAGCACGCCCGCGGTTGCGGCCATGAACACGTAGCCGTTCATGAACCAGCCGAGATAGGCGAGCGCGAAGAAGATCGCGCGCTGGCCGCGGTTGAAGTGCCGTCCCGCGACGGTAATCATTTTTGCGACCCGCTCGACATAAGCCTCTGCCTTCGCGTTGTCGCCTTCGCGGGCAGGCGGCGTCGCGCCGATCTGGATCGCGACGTAGTTGAACATCCGGTACGACCACGCGAACTTGAAAAACGCATAGACGAAAATGACCAGCAGCCCGACGACCTTGAGCTCGAATGCGCCGCGCGAGATCTGTACGGCGAAGGGCAGCGCGCGGAAGATCGCCATGACTTCGTCGGACGAGCGCAGCAGCGCCAGTACGCCGCCGATCGCGAAGAGCGAGGTAGAAGCGAAGAACGCGGTGCCCTGATGTAGCGCGGCGGTGATCTGGGTATCGACGATCCGATTCTCGCGCAAAAGCATCTGCCGCATCCAGTCGAGGCGGACCAGATCCATCCGGTAGTTCAGGCTCTGCTTACGCCACTCGGAGCGCTCGACGATCACGGCATGAATCGTCCAGGCCAGCAGGAACCAGCCGAAGGCGATCATATCGAGGGTGGAAAGGCCGACCATGAAGCGATTCCGGTTAATCGGAAGACTCTGACATAACCTGCCGTCGCCGCGAAGGCGGGGAACGCTTGCCGCCGGAATGAAGACCAATACATGCGGCGTTGCCGGCATGGTGGTGGTTGGCGTTTCAGTTTGTCGAGGTTACGTTCGCTTCCAAGGAGACCTACCCATGCCGCAGAAAATCACCCTCGGCCACAAACAGATGGTCGCTGAAGCCTACAAGGAAATCGAAACGATCCCGATCCAGGAGGCGTTCGCGCTGGTCGGCCGCGACGACACCGTACTGGTCGATATCCGCGACATCCGCGAAATCCGCCGCGAGGGGCGCATTCCCGGTGCGTTCCCCTGCAACCGCGGCATGCTCGAATTCTGGATCGATCCGGAGAGCCCGTATCACAAGCCGATTTTTGCCGAGGACAAGAAGTTTGTTTTCTTCTGCGCCGGTGCGCTGCGCTCCGCGCTCGCGGCGCAGACCGCGCAGCGTATGGGCTTGAAGCCGGTCGCGCATATCGAAGGCGGCTTTTCGAAGTGGAAGAAAGAGGGCGGTCCCTTCGAGATGGACGAGCGCGACGAAAAGAAATGAGTGCTGCGCCGCGAAAGAATGCTGTGTAGCGGGAAGGAAAATGCTGGTTACTTCCGTGTGCCTGTATTGACCTTAGACGAAAGTTGATACGAGTCTGATGGCGTATGTCGCTACGGGCAAGCGGTCATGGGAAGTAGATGAACTCTAGTGCGGGGATCGGTCGCTATCGTATGCTTCGTGCTTTTCTCTGCGTCTTCGCGCAACAATGTAACCGGCACCGCAATTCAGCAAGCAGAGGTTTGCACAGTGCGCATTGACCCGCGTGCGAACTTAGTGGCGATTGCAATCCACTTACCTTTAGGAGATTCCATCTGATGGAGAACTTTCTCGCGTCTTGGCGGCCACAATTGCTAAGCGTTCTTAGAATTGTGATTGGCCTTTTGATCACGGCGCATGGCACCGCCAAATTCCTCGGTTTCCCGGTCCATGCTTTCAACAATACGCCCGCGACTTCCCCAATTGGATACGCCGGTATGTTTGAGCTGGTTTTGGGACCGCTCGTATTGATCGGTCTCTTTACGCGGCCCGCTGCATTCATTCTTTCGGGCTTGTGCGCAGTCGCTTATTGGGGCTGGCACGCGCCGAAGAGCTTCTATCCGCTGGTAAATGGCGGCGAGCATACGGTGGCATTCTGCTTCATTCTTCTTTATCTCGCAGCAGCCGGCGCAGGCCCGCTCAGCCTGGATGCGATGGTCCGCGGCAAGAAGTAAGCACTTCCAAGACTAGCTTGCGCGCGGGGTGTGACAAACGCTCCGCGCGTTACTTTTTTATGGAGCATGATCTATTCCGAAAACCGGTTCCCACTTTTCGGGATCATGCTCTAATATGCGCGCATGGCTTTGAAACTCATCCTCGGCAACAAGAACTAGTCCTCGTGGTCGATGCGGCCGTGGCTTGCGCTGGCCGAGCATGACATCGCCTTCGAGGAAGAAGTCCTCAACATCTACGATCCGGCGTCGAAAGCGAAGATTCTGTCCTATTCGCCTGCCGGAAAGATGCCGATCCTGATCGACGGCGAAAACACGATCTGGGATTCGCTCGCGATCCTCGAAACGCTTGCCGACAAGTTTCCGCAACTCGATCTCTGGCCGAAAGATCCGGCGGCGAGGGGGCTGGCGCGCTCGGTTTCCGCTGAAATGCATTCGGGCTTCGTGCCGCTGCGCAAGGCCATGCCGATGAATTTGAAGCGTGCGCCCGCGGAGCCGAAAGCGGGTTTTGCCGCCGATGTGAAGGCGGACATCAGGCGCATCTGCGATATTTTCACTGAGGCGCGGACCCGCTTCGGAACGCGCGGGGATTTTTTGTTCGGCGCCTTCTCCGCCGCCGACTGCATGTTCGCGCCGGTCGCAACAAGGCTGCGGACCTATGCGGTGAAGCTCGATACGCCGTGCGCGGACTATGTCGAGGCGATCCACAACCTTGGGTCCTTCAAGCGCTGGAAAGCGGCGGCGCTGCAAGAGACCTGGACGCAGCCGGATTACGACGCGCTTTAGAGATCGTCGTCCCCGCGAAGGCGTGCAGAAATACAATCCTTGTCATTCCGGGGCGCGAGTGAAACGAGCGAACCCGGAATCCAGGGACGCTCGCTAAAGTCTTGCCGCATGCCCGCTGGATTCCGGATCGCCGCTTCGCGGCGTCCGGAATGACAGAAATCGCTGATGTCGCGGGCCTTTTGGCGAGGACAACAAGATGATTGTCGCCCGGCAGGTTGCCTTCCTCGCCGCCGCGCGGCACCTTCCTGTTCAAGGAAACACCCGTGACAAAAATTCAATCCAAACTCGACACCCATTCCGCCGATTTCAAAGCCAACGCTGCCGCGATGGGCGCGTTGTGCGAGACGCTGCAAGAGAAGCGCGCGGAAGCCGCGCTCGGCGGCAACGAAAAATCCCGCGCCCGCCACACCGCGCGCGGCAAACTGCTGCCGCGCGAGCGCGTGCTGCGGCTGCTCGATCTCGGCGCGCCGTTTCTTGAACTGTCGCCGCTCGCCGCGAACGGCATGTATGGCGAGCCGATTCACGGGGCGGGGATGATTACCGGCATCGGCCGCGTGTCGGGCCGCGAAGTGGCGATCGTCGCGAACGACTCGACCATTAAGGGCGGTACTTACTATCCGATGACGGTCAAGAAGCATCTGCGGCTGCAGGAAGTCGCGCGCGAGAACCGGCTGCCTTGCGTCTATCTCGTCGACAGCGGCGGCGCGAACCTGCCGCAATGGCCGGACGTGTTTCCCGACCGCGAGCATTTCGGCCGCATCTTCTACAATCAGGCCACGCTATCCGCGCTCGGCATTCCGCAAATCGCGAGCGTGATGGGTTCCTGCACCGCGGGCGGTGCTTACGTTCCGGCGATGTCGGACGAAACCGTGATCGTGCAGAACCAGGGCACGATTTTTCTCGGCGGA
>CAUJKG010000369.1 GCA_963205465.1 Pseudomonadota bacterium
CGAACACCGGCTGGAAACGCCGCGCCAATGCGGCGTCCTTCTCGACGTGCTTGCGATACTCGTCCAGCGTGGTGGCACCGATGCAGTGCAGTTCGCCCCGCGCCAGCGCGGGTTTCAAGAGGTTCGACGCATCCATCGCGCCGTCGGCCGTGCCGGCTCCCATCAGCGTATGCATTTCGTCGATAAACAGGATGATGTCGCCATTGGCGGCGGTCACCTCCTGCAGCACGCCCTTCAGACGCTCCTCGAACTCGCCGCGATATTTCGCGCCGGCGATCAGCGCGCCGAGATCGAGCGCGAGCAACTTCTTGTCCTTGAGGCTTTCCGGCACGTCGCCGTTGACGATGCGCAACGCCAGACCCTCGACGATGGCGGTCTTGCCGACGCCGGGCTCGCCGATCAACACGGGATTATTCTTGGTCCGGCGCGAGAGCACCTGGATGGTGCGGCGGATTTCCTCTTCGCGGCCGATCACGGGATCGAGCTTGCCGTTGCGCGCGGCCTCGGTGAGATCGCGGGCATAGCGCTTCAAGGCATCATAGGCGTTCTCGGCGGACGCCGAATCCGCCGTACGGCCCTTGCGCAGTTGTTCGATGGCCGCGTTGAGATTCTGCGGCGTCACCCCGCCGCGCGCGAGGATCTTGCCCGCTTCCGAATCCTTCTCGATGGTGAGCGCGAGCAGAAGCCGCTCGACGGTCACGAAATTGTCGCCCGCTTTCTCCGCGGCCTTCTCGGCCGCCGCGAACACGCGCGCGAGCTGCGGCGTCAGATAAACCTGGCCCGCGCCGCCGCCTTCGACCTTCGGCATCTTGCCGAGCGCAAGCTCGACGGCGGAAAGGATGTCACGGGAATTGCCGCCGGAGCGGTCGATCAGGCCGGCCGCCAGGCCCTCCGGATCGTCGAGCAGCACCTTCAGAAGATGCTCCGGGGTAAACTGCTGGTTGCCCTCGCGGAGCGCGAGCGACTGCGCCGACTGCACAAAACCCCGCGCGCGCTCGGTATATTTTTCAAAGTTCATGTTTCTCTCCTTCGGCCTGCCGCGTCTCGTCCCATAGGCCCGGAAGCGGCATCCATCCGGGTAGATGGGAACTGTCCGGTGGAGGGAAAAGACCCCAAAAGTGAAAAAACCGGCTTCTTTAACGCTTGCCGGGGCCATGCGGTTCGGGGAAAGGATGCGGGCCATGACCGATCCCACCCGCGTCGTTTCGCTCTACCGCTATCCCGTCAAAGGGCTTTCCGGCGAGAAGCTCAAAAGCGTCTCGCTAAGGCAAGACGCGACCTTCCCGGCCGACCGCGCCTTCGCCATCGAAAACGGCCCCTCGGGCTTCGATCCCGCCGCGCCGGCATGGCAGCCGAAGATCAAATTCCTCTGCCTGATGCGCAACGCCAAGCTCGCCGCCCTGGAGACGACCTACGACGACGCCAGCACCACGTTACGCGTGACCAAAGACGGCGTGCCCATGATCGAAGGCAACCTCAGAACCGAGGCCGGCCGCGCTGCGATCGAATACTTCTTTCAGGAGTTCATGGGGCGCGAAGCGCGCGGACCGGTGAAGGTGCTGGAGGCGCCGGGTCACAGTTTTTCGGATGTCGCAGCGAAGGTCGCGCACATCGTGAACCTCGCCACCGTCGACGACCTCGCCGCTTCGATCGGAAAGGAAATCCATCCGGTCCGCTTCCGCGCGAATATCTACCTCACGGGCTGGAAACCGTGGTCGGAACTGGAAATGATGGGGAAGACGATCCGCGTCGGCGGCACGGAAATGACGATCACCAAGCGCGTGGTGCGCTGTGCAGCGACCGAGGTGAACCCGGGCTCAGCAGAACGCGACATCGGCGTGCCCGAGGCGATCCGGCGCAAGACCGGCGAAATCGATCTCGGGGTTTATGCGCGCGTCATCTCGGCGGGAAAGATCGCGGAAGACGGCCCCGTCGAAATCCTCGACTGACTAGATCGAATTACTCCGCGGGATCTTTGACGGCGGCTTCCGCCGGCTGCGGCTGCTCGCGGTTATCGCCGCCCTCGTTGTTGCGCGGACGGAAGCGGTTGCGGCCGCGATTGCGGTTGAAACGATTACCGCGCTGTTCGCCCGGTTCGGCGTTCTCGCCGCTATTCGCATTCGCTTGGCGGTCGCTGCCGGTGATGAAGGCGGGCAAGCCGTTATCGGAAATATTCGGCTGCGGCGCATTCTGCGGCAGCGGACGCGGCGCGCTCTGCTGTTGAATCTGCGGCTGCTGTTCGGGGAACGGGCTCTGGAAGCGCTGGTCGCCGCCATCGTCGTCGCCGTCCTCGTCGTCGCCGCCATCCTGGTCGCTGCGCTGGATTGGCTGCGCCTGATAGTTCGGATTGTTCTGCGCCATCTGCTGCTGGGCCGCGGCGATCAGGCGGAAATAATGCTCGGCGTGCTGGAGATAGCTTTCGGCGGAAACCGGATCACCGCTGGACTGCGCATCGCGGGCAAGCTGCAGATATTTCTCCGCGATGTGATGCGCGGTACCGCGAATCTTCACATCGGGCCCGTTAGACTCATAAACGCGGGTCAGCGGATTGTGTCCGCCACCGCCACGGCGGTTGCGGCCGCGCATGCGCTTATGATTGTTGTGATGCTGCTGTCCGTTTCTCATCGGAAACTTTCTCTCTGTTCGCGACGGCCAACCCGTCTCTTTACAGCTCGCGGCAAACCAGCCGCCCATGCTGCCCGGCATCTTTGAAAAAGCCGCGCCATGTTGGTTTTGGTCATTCGACCGGAAATCTCGCGCTTAAAACGCGGATGCTTCGCCCTCGGCTTTGCGCATAGAACCTTTCGTCTCGCGCTTGTTTGCTGATGCGTTGGATCCGGCTTTCGCGGGCCTCTATCACGGCGACTTCGTTCACCGGATCGTCTGGCCAGCCCCTGCTTCCAAAGCCAAATGCTTCTGAAACGTTTGCCGGATCGAATCTGGAAATGACACTAGTGTGTCTTTCGGTGCCTTCCAAGCGCTATTTTGCCTCACCTTTTGACGTGGATAACCAGCGCACGCGGAATCCCCGCAAGATCGGGGCGCGCGGGCCCTGCGACCCGCAAACCGCCCGTAGCCATCGCCAGAGCGGCAACCTCCGCCTCCTGGCCCTGACCCAATTCCAGCACTGCCGTGCCTTCAATTCCGAGCCGCTCGCGAAGCTGCGGGAGGATCACACGATAGGCACCCAACCCGTCGGCACCCGCCTCCAGTGCCCGCCGCGGATCATGCTCGCGGACTTCCGGCGACAATAAGGCCAGTTCGTTGGTTGCGATGTAAGGCGGATTGGAAACGATCAGATCGAAAGTTCCAGCCAAAGTGCTCGCCCAGTCACCGCACAGATAGGAAACACGACCGCCCAGCGAAAGGTTGCACAGATTCTCGCGCGCAACACGCAAAGCCGCTTCGCTTCGATCCACCGCAACGCCATGCGCATGCGGAAGTTCGGAAAGAAGGGCCGCAAGGATCGCGCCCGTGCCGGCGCCGAGATCGAGCACACGAAGTATACGGTCTTTCTCCGGGATCGCAGCGAGCGCGGCTTCGACAATGGTTTCTGTTTCCGGGCGCGGGACCAGCGTATCTGCGCCGAGTGCAAAACGCAGGCTCCAGAACTCCTTCTCGCCGAGAATGCGCGCGACCGGCTCGCCGGATAACCTGCGTGCAATCAGGCGCGAATACTCCGCGACGGCCTTTTCATCCGCCTCCATGGTATCGGCGGAAATCAGTGCCGCGGCATCGAAGCCTGCCGCGCGGCAGATGAGAAGCCGCGCATCCGTCTCCGCAGCTTCGATATTCGCCTCACGCAACCGCGCCGCTGCCTCACGGCGCAACGCGCCGTAGGATTTGCGCGGCACGGAAGTGCTGCTCATGCGGAGAGCTTGCTCTCTTCGTCGGCAAGCAGTGCCGCCTGGTGCTCGGCGATCAGGGCATCGACGATCTCGCCGAGCGCGACCCCTTCCATGATCTGCGGCAGCTTGTGCAGCGTGAGATTGATGCGGTGATCGGTGACGCGCGCCTGCGGAAAGTTATAGGTGCGGATGCGCTCGGAACGGTCGCCCGAGCCGACCTTACTCTTGCGCTCGGCGGCGCGCGAGGAATCGAGCCGCTGCCGCTCCATGTCGTAGAGCTTGGTTTTAAGCAACGTCATCGCGCGCGCGCGGTTCTTGTGCTGCGAGCGTTCGTCCTGCACCGCGACCACGATGCCGCTCGGAAGATGCGTGATGCGTACCGCCGACTCGGTCTTGTTGACGTGCTGTCCGCCCGCGCCGGAGGCACGGAAGACGTCGGTCTTCAGGTCCGCTTCGTTGATGTCGATATCGACATCCTCGGCTTCGGGAAGCACGGCAACCGTCGCCGCCGAGGTATGGATGCGGCCCGAGGCTTCGGTATCCGGCACGCGCTGCACGCGATGCACGCCGGATTCGAATTTCAGGCGCGCGAACGCGCCGCTCCCGCGGATCGCCGCGATGATTTCCTTGTAGCCGCCGGCGGCACCTTCGCTCATGGAAAGCACTTCGACCTTCCAGCCCTGCAGCGAAGCGTAGCGCTCGTACATGCGAAAGAGATCGCCGGCGAAGAGCGAAGCTTCGTCGCCCCCCGTTCCCGCGCGCACTTCGAGGATCGCGTCGCGGGCGTCCGCTTCGTCTTTCGGAATGAGCGCAAGACGAAGCGTCTTTTCCAGTTCCGCAACCTTGATCTGCAACTCGCGCTTTTCGTCAGCCGCAAGCTTCGCCATCTCCGCGTCGTCGCCTTCGAGCATACGCTCGGCCTCGGCGAGATCATCCTGCGCCTGTTTCAAAGCCTTGATGTCGTCGATCACCGGCGAGAGTTCGGCATGCTCGCGCGAAAGCTTGACGAACTTGTCTCCGCCCGCGCCTTGCGAAAGCGCGGCCTCCAGTTCGGCAAAACGGGCGATGAGCGCCTCGAGGCGCTGGGCAGGCAGCATGACGAATTCCTAAACCGGGACGCCGGCGGCGGCAGCGAAGGCCCGGAGCTTCTCGCGTCCGGAAGCCCCCGCTTGCAGAAGCGGCAGCACCGCTTTCTCCGCTTCCGCAGCGTCTAGCGCAAGCACCATAGCCTTCACCGGACCGATCATCGCCGGAGAGAGCGACAGCGAGCGAAAGCCGAGCGCGATCAGCGTCATGGCTTCGAGCGGCCTCGCGGCGAGCTCGCCGCAAAGCGTAAAGGGCTTGCCGTGCTTCCTGCAGGTATCCGCAAACAGTTTCAGCACGCGCAGGCTCGGCGGCGATAGCGGATCGAAGCGGTTCGCAACCTGCGCGTTGCCGCGATCGGCCGCGAACAGAAACTGCACGAGATCGTTCGAGCCCACGGACAGAAAATCCACACGCTCCAGAAGATCGTCGAGCGCAAACAACAGCGACGGCACTTCCAGCATCGCGCCGACCCTGACCTGATTGGGCAGCCGGTGCCCATGCTGACGGAGATAAGTCAGCTCACGCTCGACCAGCGCCCGGGCATTGTCGAATTCCGACACCACCGCCACCATCGGAAACATGATGCGCAATTCACGGCCGGCCGCTGCGCGGAGCAGCGCCCGCACTTGCGCGCGCAGCAACCCGGGGCGATCCAGCGAGAGCCGGATCGCACGCCAGCCGAGCGCGGGATTCTCTTCTTCGACCGAACGCAGATAAGGCAGCACCTTGTCGCCGCCGATATCGAGCGTGCGGAAGGTAACGGGCTTCTCCTTCGCGGCATCCAGCACCGAACGATAAAGCTGATATTGCTCGCTGGTGCGCGGCAGTGCGGCCGCGATCATGAACTGCAATTCCGTGCGAAACAGCCCGATGCCGTCGGCGCCCGCTTCCGCGAGATGCGGCAGATCGACGAGCAGGCCGGCATTCATCATCAGATCGATCTTGATACCGTCTTTCGTGACCGCTTCACGGTCGCGCAAGGCCGTGTATTGCGCCTGCCTGCGCGCGCGCAGTTTCACTTTCTGGACGTAAGCGCGTTCGAGATCCGGCGGCGGACGAAGTTGCACTTCCCCGGTTTCGCCGTCGACGATGATGGCGTCACCCGGATCGGCAAGGCCGGTGGCGTTCGCAATCTGGCCGACCGTCGCGACACCGAGCGCCTTGGCCACGATCGCGACATGGCTCGTCGGCGCCCCCTCTTCGAGCACGATGCCGCGCAGCCGCGAACGATCGTAATCGAGCAGCGCCGCCGGGCTCATGTTGCGCGCAACCAGAATGGCGTTGTCCGGCAAGTTGTTCGTGCGCGCTTCCGGATCGGCGCCGGTAAGCTCGCGCATCAAGCGGTTCGCGAGATCGTCGAGATCGTGCAGCCGCTCGCGAATGTAAGGATCGGTCTGACGCAGCATGCGCGCGCGCGTATCGGATTGCACGCGCTCGACCGCGGCTTCCGCGGTGATCCCGGTCTGCACCGCTTCCTGGAGTTTTTTCATCCAGCCGCGGTCCTGCGCGAACATGCGATAGGCTTCCAAGACGTCGCGATGCTCGCCCGCACGCGCCATGCCTTCGTCTTCCAGCATGACGTCGATCGAGGAGCGTAACGTCTCAACTGCGGAATCGAGCCGCACGAGTTCGGCCTTCATGTCGTCGGCGATCACGTTCTGCACGTGAATGCGCGGCTCGTGCAGCACCACGCGTCCCAAGCCGATGCCTTCGGCGAGCGCGAGCCCGTTCAGATGCAGCGCGCGGCGTGCCGCCGGCTCATGACCGGGGGTCGCGAGCGCGGTGAGTTCGCCGGAAGCGATCATTTCCGCGACCACCATCGCGGTCGTCTGCAGTGCCTCGACCTCTTCTTCCGAATAGGTGCGCCGCGCGCGGTTCTGCACCACCAGCACGCCGAGCGTATTGCCCGCGCGCAGGATCGGCACACCGAGGAAGGAGTTGTAAATCTCTTCGCCGGTCTCCGGCTTGTAGGAATAAGACGGGTGGTTCTGCGCGTTCGGCAGGTTCAGCGCTTCGGCTTCCTTGGCGACGAGGCCGACCAGACCTTCACCGGAATTCAAGACCGTGTGGTGGACGGCTTCGGGGTTCAACCCCTCGGTCGCGTACAGCTCCAGCGTGCCGTCTACGCGCAAAACGTAAACGGAGCAGACTTCCGCCACCATGTTGGCGGCGATCAGCACCACGATCTTGTCGAG
>CAUJKG010000370.1 GCA_963205465.1 Pseudomonadota bacterium
GCGGAAGCGACCACCATCATCAATTCCGAAGATTACGGCCGCTCGATCTACGACCTGTCCACGCGCCGCGACCTGATCCAGATCGGCGAAGACATGGTCAACGTCGCCTATGACGCGCCGGTCGAACTCACGCCGCAGGACCAGATCAGCGACGCCGAGCGCCGCCTCTACGAACTCGCCGAAGTGGGACGCTATGACGGCGGCTTCATGCGCTTTTCCGAAGCGCTGAAGGACGCCGTCGATCTCGCGAGCAAGGCCTATCAGCGCGAAGGCGGCCTCTCGGGCGTCGCCACCGGGTTCGCCGATCTCGACAACCTGATGGGCGGGTTGCAGCGCTCCGACCTCATCATCGTCGCCGGCCGCCCTGCCATGGGCAAGACCGCGTTTGCGACCAATATCGCTTATGAGATCGCGCAGAACTACGAGGGGGTGCCGCGGCCCGACGGCTCGATCGAAACCGTGACAGGCGGCATCGTCGGCTTCTTCTCGCTGGAAATGTCGGCGGAGCAGCTCGCCACCCGTATCATTTCCGAGCAGACCGAAATCGCCTCCTCCCGCATCCGCCGCGGCGAAATCACCGAGCAGGATTTCGCCAAGCTCGCGGGTGCCGCACAGCACATGCAGACCGTGCCGCTCTATATCGACGACACCGGCGGCATTTCGATTGCGCAACTCACCGCGCGCGCGCGGCGGCTCAAGCGCCAGCGCGGGCTCGACCTGATGGTCGTCGATTACTTGCAGCTCCTCTCCGGCTCCAAGCGCGCGGGCGACAACCGCGTGCAGGAAGTCACCGAGATCACGACCGGCCTGAAGGCGCTCGCCAAAGAACTCGAAGTGCCGATCATCGCGCTGTCCCAGCTTTCGCGTCAGGTGGAAGCGCGCGACGACAAGCGCCCGCAGCTTGCCGACCTTCGCGAGTCCGGCTCGATCGAGCAGGATGCCGACGTCGTGCTCTTCGTCTTTCGCGAGGAATATTACCTGAAGAACCGCGAGCCGAAGCCCGGCACCGAAGAGTGGTTCAAGTGGGAAACCGAACTCAAGGCCGCGGAAGGCCGCGCCGAAATCATCGTCGGCAAACAGCGCCACGGTCCGACCGGCACCGCGAAACTTTCCTTCGAAGCCGCCTTCACCCGCTTCGGCAATCTGGCGCAGGAAAACCACCTGCCGCAGCGTTACGAGTAGCTTCGTGAAATAATGTCATGGGCGGCATTGTCCCGTGCATGACAGGCAAGGCGCTCGCGACAATTTCTCCGCCGTTCGATAAGTTCCGGCCATGTCCGACTCTCTCCCTCCTGAAGCGACCGGATTGCTGACCGTCGATCTTGCGGCGCTCGCAACAAACTGGAAGTCCCTTCAAAAGCGTGCCGGCGGCGCGGATTGCGCCGCGGTCGTCAAAGCCGATGCCTATGGCGTCGGGCTCGAACAGGCGGCACAAGCCTTGGCCAAAGCAGGCGCGGAAACATTCTTCGTCGCCACCTTCGACGAAGCGGTGCGGCTGCGCACTTTGCTACCCACCGTCACGATCTATCTGTTGAACGGCCTGAACCCCGGCAGTGCGGAATCGGTTTGTGGCATCGACGTGCGCCCCGTGCTCGGCTCCATGGAAGAAATCGACGAATGGGAAGCGCATGCCGACGCCTCCGGCGAGGAAGCGCCCGCCGCCATTCACATCGACACCGGCATGAACCGCCACGGCATCACGCTCGCCGAAGCGGAGGCGCTGGCGCCACGGCTCGTGACCGAGGAAATCACCTTCACGCCTACGCTGGTGATGAGCCACCTCGCCTGCGCCGACGAGCCCGAACACGCGCAGAATCGCGCGCAAATCGATGCCTTCTCCGCGGTCATCAAAAAGTATCCCGGCATTCCGGCTTCGCTCTGCAATTCGGCAGGGCTGCTTGCCTTCCCGGAAGCGCATTTCGATCTCGTGCGGCCCGGCATTGCGCTGTATGGCGGCCGCGCGTTGAACGCGGGCGAGAACCCGATGCAGCCGGTCGTGAAACTGCAGGCGCGCATTGTCACCATCCGCGACGCGAAAGCAGGCACCAGCGTCGGCTACGGCGCGCGGCTTCATCTGCGGCGTGACTCGCGTCTTGCGGTTATTTCCGCAGGCTATGCCGACGGCATTTTCCGCGCCGCCGGATCGAGCGACAACAAGAAAGGCGCGGAAGCCATCGTCGCCGGCATCCGCTGCCCGCTTGCGGGCCGCATCTCGATGGACCTCATCGCGATCGACGTTACCGACGTGCCTGCGGACAAAATCAGCCGCGGCGATCTCGTGACGCTGCTCGGCGACGGCATCTCGGTCGACGATCTCGCGAGCCACGCGCGCACCATTGGTTACGAAGTGCTGACCTCGCTCGGGCGGCGCTGGAAACGAATCTACCACGAATAACTTTCGTCTTAAGGGGGCGAACATGAAAGCCGACGAAGCCGGTGAACTGATGGACAGCGAGAAATCCGACGACGCCTTCAAGACGCGCACCGCCATCATGATCGCGTTCCTCGCGATGCTGCTCGCCATTACCGGCCTTGGCGGCCAGAACGCGGCCAAGGAAGCAGTGAACAACAACGTGCTCGCGTCGAATTTCTACGCCTTCTATCAGGCGAAGAACATCCGGCAGACGAGTTTCGCGCTCGCCGCCGACGATCTCGAACTCACGGTCGCAGCAAACCCCGCGCTGCCGCCGGAAGCAAAAGCCGCAATGCAGAAGAAGATCGACGGCTACCGCAAGAACGTCGCGCGTTACGAAAGCGAGCCCGACACGCAGGAAGGCAAGAAAGAACTGCTCGCGCGCGCGAAAGTGCTCGAAGAAAAGCGCGATCACGCCATGCGGCAGGATCCCTACTTCGACTATGCCGAGGTGCTGCTGCAGATCGCGATCGTGCTGGCTTCCGTTGCCATCGTCTCCGGTGTCGGCTGGCTTGTCATCGGCAGCGGCCTCCTCGGCGTTGCAGGAACGCTCCTGATGATCAACGGATTCCTGTTGCTGGTGGCGATACCGGGGCTGGAGTAGCCACTCTTCGCACCGAAGAGAAACCTTAACCTCGTCATGGCCGGGCTTGACCCGGCCATCCATGATGAACCTCAGCATACGCTGACCTTCCGCATGGATCACCGGGTCTCGCATCGGCGAGACTGCGCTACGCGCAGGCCGATGCGGCCCGGTGATGACGATTAGAGTTGAGAAGCCGCGCCGGAATCAAAGACTCGCATCCCGGCGCTGCCCTCCCCATATTGGCCCGGGAAGCATTAGACGGCCGGGAAATGGCGCATGACGACTACCTGGAAGAAGCCCGCCTCGCCGGCCGCGCATTCGCGGATTACGGCGCGGGGTTCTTTCGTCCCACCGTTCGCCTCGGCGTCACCGGGTTGTCGCGCGCCGGCAAGACCATCTTCATCACGTCCCTGATTCACGCACTCCTGCACGGCACGCGCCTGCCGGTGTTCGAGGCGCTGAATTCGGGCCGCATCGCCCGCGTT